>JASHVI010000158.1 GCA_030039525.1 Thermoplasmata archaeon | reverse complement strand
ACCTTCTCCCTCACCGCGTGCCACGGGTACACGTTCTCGAACTGGACGACCACCGGCGCGCTGCACATCACGAGCGGCTCGTCGATCCAGATCTCCAACTCCGGGACGTTCACGGTCCGGTTCCGATAGCCCGTCCGAGCAGGGGCGGTCGATCGCCTCCGCGGGTGCCCGCCGGACCCCTGTCGGACCGGCCGGAGCACGGGCGACGGCGTTCCACAGGAAACCGGGGGGTCGTCCGCCAATCGTCGGCTCCGTTCTGCCGTCAGCGGGAGGTCGCCGGACCCCCGGCTTTCCACTGAAGCTTCGGCCTTTATGTATGACATCCGTCCGACATACAGGGGGACCCCATGACGGCGAAGGACGAATGGAACCTACCGATCGCGGCGCTCGCGGTGGCCGACCGGAAGGAGCCCGTCCCGGACCTTCCGATGGCCTTCCTGCCTCGTCTACCGGTCGCCCGCACGTACGCGGAGCTGCTCGACCGGGCCGTCGGATGGGGGCGCCGGTGAGCGCGCTCCTCGCGCCCGAGAACCGGCTCCGACCCGCTCCGCCCCCGGGGAAGCTCTTCCTCGGCCAAGCGACCCCGAGGGGGTACGGCTTCCGGCCCCGCCTCACCCCCGAGGCGGCGGCGGCCTTCGCGACGGTGGTCGACACCGCCCGCGCCCGCGCCGCGATCGAGGGGCGCACCCTCGTCTACACCGTCCGCTGGAACTAGGCCCCGGGACGGGGTGCCGGGTCGGCCCCGGCGCGGCCCGCTCGATCGACCGCGAGCTTGGAGAGGGCATCCGCGCGTCGGTTTTCCTCCCGAGGGATCCAGTCGTAGGCGACGCGCCCGAACTCCTTCGCCAGCCCCTCCAACCGGTCATGGTAGGCCTTGAGGTGGTCGGCCCGGACCTCGTACTCGCCCCGCATCTGGCGGATCACGAGCTGGCTGTCGCCCCGGAGGACGACCGGGCCCCGGAAGCCCCGGCGGAGCAGCCACTCGAGGGCCGAGATCGCGCCGGCGTACTCCGCGACGTTGTTCGTCGCGTGGGCGGCCCCCGGCCGGACCGCGAGGCCGCACTCCTCGTAGTCGAAGGCCCCCTCGACGGTGAAGCCGTAGCCGGCGACGCCGCCGCGCGGGGGCTGGCAGGAGCCATCGAAGTGCACCACGGCGGTGTCCGACCAGAGCGCCGTGCCGCGGGGGATCTGCTCGTCCACGTCCCGCTCCTCCCGAGGTCCTCCCACCCCGACGCCGGCCTCCGAGCCCGGAGGCGGGCCGGAGGTTGTAGGCTTTCCGTCGCCGGCTTCCGGGCCTCGGAGAGCCGGGGCTCCGCGAAGGGGCCCGACCGGGGGTCCGGCCGGCGACGTGGGGCCGCGAGGTCCGGAATATGAAGCGTCTGGAACGGGCGCCGAAGGGGCCGCGCCGACGCAAGTATCATGGGCCCTCCGAACGCTCCGGGCTCCGGGGTGAGGAGTGTCGAACACCTACCCGACCCAAACGACGCCGCTCGGCGTGGCGATCCTCGCGATCCTGATCGGGATCCTGGGGTTCTTCCTCCTGCTCGGCGGTCTGCTGGTCGGCTTGCTCGGCCTCGCGTTCCCGGCGGTCGCCACGCACCTGTTCCTCCCCGGGCTGCTCGGAGCGGCGCTCCTCGTCATCTTCGGGCTCATCCTGCTGCTCGTCGCCCGCGGGCTCTGGGACCTCGAGCTCTGGGCCCTCGCCATCTCGGTCATCGTGGTCGGACTGGCCTGGATCTCCGACCTGCTCGCCGGCGACTACCTCGGGCTCGGGGCCATCATCCTCCTGCTCGTCCTGATCTACCTCATCGCGGTCTCGGGACAGTTCCGGTAGGGCGCGGGCCGTCGCCCCGCGGTCCCCCAAGCCGTTAAGCCGCCCGCGCGGGGTGGGGCGCCCGATGGCGAACCCGATCGTGCGGCTGGAGACGAGCGAGGGGAACGTCCGGGTCGAGATCTTCGCGGACAAGGTCCCGAAGACGGCGAAGAACTTCCTCGACCTCGTCGGCAAGGGCTTCTATCGGGACCTCACCTTCCACCGCGTCATCCCGGGCTTCATGATCCAGGGGGGCTGCCCGAAGGGGGACGGGACGGGAGGCCCCGGCTACGAGATCCCCGACGAGTTCCACCCGGCGCTGAAGCATTCGGGACCGGGGCTCCTCTCGATGGCGAACGCCGGTCCCAACACCGGCGGGAGCCAGTTCTTCATCACGCTCGCGCCGACGACCTGGCTCGACGGGAAGCACGCGATCTTCGGCAAGGTCCTGGAGGGGCAGGACGTCATCGACCGGATCTCGAAGGTCCCCCGGGACGGGCGGGACCGCCCGAGGACCCCGGTGAAGTTCACCGCGACCCTGGCGGCCTGAGTCGGAGGCCCCCGAGGGGCCCGGCCGGTCTACGAACGCGCCGGCGCCGCCGGATAGTCGAACGGCAGGCGCTCGCCGGGCCTCAGAAGGTCCTCGAGGGTCGTCGAGACCCCGGAGCCGATCCGGATCAACGGGACGACGGCGAAGAGGAGCAGGAGGTTCGCGTACCCAAGGGAGATGACGGCGTTCCCTCCGATCGGCAGGCTGATCGTCGAGGCGTGCGCGAGGTACAGCAGGTAGATGATCGCCCCCACCGACGCCGCGATCGAGAGGGGCCCGTAGGCCCGGGTCGGGCGGTAGTAGGTGCGCAGCGCACCGAGGACGGCGAGCACGATGCCGGCGACGATCACGAGCCCGAGGGTGTAGTGGGTCGAGATGCCGAACCGCGAGAGCTCGGTCAGCCCGAGGTAGGGGACGAGCACGTAGATCGCGATCGTCGGCGCCAGCCAGAGGCCGGCGACGAACCCCCGACGCGCCCGGCTCGGGATCGAGTAGGTCGACGGGTCCGGGGGGGTGTACGTCACGCGACGGCCTCCGAGGGGATGGGAGCGACCCAGTTGGAGGCGGAGAAGCTCCCCGAGACCGTCGATCCGGTGCCGTACGCGCAATCGCCCGTGAGGGGGACGCTCTGGGTCGACGACTCGGAGGCGCCCGAGCTGACGTCGAGGTCGTAGGCGGGCAGGTCGGTCTCACACCCGCTGCCGGGCGGACCGGTGAGGGTCATCTGGAGGGTCCCGACGTCCGGGAAGGAGGCGGCGTCCTGGAACGACAGGGTCACCGGGACGCTCCGCGTCCCGTTGGCCTCCGTCGGCGCGCCGACGGTGACGTTCAGCCCCTGGAAAGGGGCCCCCCAGTTCTCGGTGCTGTTCACCCGGACGCCGACCGAGAAGAGGCGGGCGAAGCTGATGTTCGCCCAGACGACGACCGGGAGGGTCGCGCTGTGCGTCAGGAGCATCTCGGTCGCCGCGTCCCCCGAGATCGGGATCAGGATCGTGAGCGGGACCTGCCCGGTGCTCGCCGGGCCGATGGAGACGTTCGGGGAGCTGCCGACGGCCAGGATCGTCGTGTTCCCCGGCAGGTCGACCACCGAGGCGAGGTGGACCCGGTTGATCGGCAGGAAGCCGGGGTTCGTGACGTTGAGCCGGGCGGTGATCTCGAACCCCTGCGGCGTGGCCGAGGTCTCGAACTGCGTCCCCCCCGCGCTGCCCTGTCGGAACATGCTCGCCGAATAGATCGCCACGCCGACGTAGACGACGACGACCAGGAGCACCAGGGTGGCGGCGATGGAGAAGTACCGGCTCAGT
>JASHVI010000157.1 GCA_030039525.1 Thermoplasmata archaeon | reverse complement strand
AGCTCCCGTGAATCGACCGGCCGGGTGAGCGGGCGCCCAAGGATCACCGGCCGGACCCCAGACCCCGTCGACGCCGCCCGCAGCGAGTCGATCCCCGGCGCACCCTCCTCGCGGAAGTCGATGACGGCCGCCACGCCCTCGCGCGCGAGGCGCCGGAGCTCGCGGCGCATCGCGGCCTGCTTGACCGGCTCGGGCGTTTCGGACAGCAGTCGGAACTTGAGGCCGTCCGGAGGGGCCACGATGGAGCTGAGCGGTCCGGGAGGAGGCTCGCCCCGGGAGACCGCGTCGCCGAGGTGCGTGTGCCCGTTCACCGGGGGAGGGAAGACGATCCCCCGGCGGCGAGGGACCCGGCCCCGGGTCGAGTCGGTCCCGCGCCCCCCCACCTCGAGGATGGCACCGTCCCGGAGGAGGACGTAGCCGGGACGGGCCCCCTCGGCGTCGAAGAGGGCCCCTTCGACCAGCAGCCGGGCCATCGGACCGGGCCCGACGCGGCGCGAGTAATGAAGGCCCCCGGGCGGTAGCGGGATGAACCCGCGCGCGTCCGGGAATCCGGGGGCACCCTCGTGGAGGCGGTCCGTGGCCGACCGGGAGAGCTCGACCTCGCGGTCGTCGGCCACGTCAACCTCGACCGGTTCCTGCTGGCGCGCCATCTCCCCCGGCCGGATCGGACCGAACCGTTGACCCGCCAGTCCCTCCGCCTGGGCGGCACGGCCACCAACATCGCCCGCGCTGCCGCCCGCGCGGGGGTCCGGACCGCCCTGATCTCGGCGGTCGGGGAGGACTTCCCTTCGGAGTTCCGGGAGATCCTCGAGCGGGAGCGGGTCGACCTCAAGGGGCTCCGGCGCCTCGACGGGCACTCATCGACCTGCTTCATCGTCGAGAACGGCCGGGGCGGTCAGATGACGCTCATCGACCAGGGCCCGTTCGCCGACGAGCGGAAGTACCGGTTCCCCCGGGGCACCCTGCGCCGCGCCCGGTTCGCGCACCTCACCACCGGGCCTCCCGCGGCGATCCTCGAGCTCGCGGGAACGTCGGACGGGACGACCCGCCTCGGGGTCGACCCCGCCCAGGAGATCCACTATCGCTGGGAACCCCGGAGCTTCCGGAAGCTGCTGGAGCCCGCGGAGATCCTCTTCGGCAACCGCGCCGAGCTTCACGCCGCGTGCCGCCTCGCCGGGTGCGGCTCGCCCCGAGGGCTCCTGGAGCGGGTCCCCCTGGTCGTCGGGACCCTCGGGCGCGCCGGCGCGGTGGCCTACAGCCGCGCCGGCGTCGTGCGGGTGCCGGGACGGAGGGCCCGGCGGATCCGCCAGGTGACGGGCGCCGGCGACGCCTTCCGGGGGGGATTCTACGCGGGGTGGGTACGCGGTCGACCCCTGGCCCGCTGCCTCGCCTCCGGCGTCGCCTCGGCGACCCGCTGGATCGAGGGGGCCGGGAGCCTCGGGGATGGCTCCGGAGCGGCGGGCCCGGGAGGAGCCCGATGAGGATGCGTCCGTTCGGGCGGCTGCTCGCTCCCGAGGCGGCGCGGGCCCGTCTGCTTCGGGCGGTCCGGCCCGTGCGCGCGATCGAAACGGTGCCGCTGGGGGACGCGCTCGGCCGCGTCGCGGCGCGGACGGTCCGGGCGCCCCGCCCGATCCCGGCGTTCTCCCGGGCCACCTGGGACGGCTACGCGGTCCGGTCCCGGGACCTCCGGGTGGCACGGGAGGGTGCCCCCGTACGGCTGCGCGTGGTCGGAGAGATCTTCGCGGAGGAGCGCCTCCGAGCGCCGATCCGGAGCGGCGAGGCGGCCGCGATCGCCACGGGCGGCTGCCTTCCGGAGGGGGCGGATTCCGTCGTCATCTTCGAGGCGACGCGGGCCTCGGGCGGCTCGATCGAGGTCCGGGCCCCGGTGCGGCCGGGGGACCGGATCGCCCAGCCCGGCGATGACTATCCGCGCGGGGCCGCCGTGGTCCGCGCCGGAGAGGTGCTCACACCGGCCGGCCTCGGCGGCCTCGCCGCGATCGGCGCCCGGAGCGCGTCCGTGCGAGTTCGCCCGATCGTCGCGCTCGTCCCGAACGGGAACGAGCTCGTCGCGCCGGGGGGAGCGCTGCGGCGCGGGCAGATCTTCGAATCGAACAACCAGACCCTCGCGGCGGTCGTCCGGGCCTGCGGAGGGGTCCCGCGGCCGGTCGCCCCGGTCCCGGACGATCCCGCCCGGATCGAGTCGACCCTGCGGAGGGTCCTCGCGAACAGCGACCTCGTCCTCGCCACCGGGGGCTCCTCGGTCGGGGAGCGCGACTACCTGCCCGCGATCTTCCCCCGGCTCGGCCGCCTGCTCTTCCACGGGCTCGCGGTCCGCCCGGGAAAGCCGACGCTCGCGGCGGTCTCCGGGGGGAAGCTTCTGATCGGCATGCCCGGCCACCCGACCTCCTGCCTCTCGAACGGGCACTGGCTCCTCCTACCCGTCCTCCGGAGGCTCGCGGGCCTTCCCGGACCGGGCTGGACCGACGGCGAGGCCCGTCTCGATCGCTCCCTGCCGCCCTTCTCCCCGACGATGTCGACGGTCGTGCCGGTCCGCGTGGTCGACGGCCTCGCCACCCCGACCTTCCACGACTCCTCCGCCATCACCTCCCTCGCCGGGGCGAACGCCTTCGCCCTCGTTCCGCCCGGAGCCCCGCGGCGCCGCAAGGGCGACCGGCTCGCGCTCCACCGGCTCCCGCCCCCGCTCGGCGCGCCGGCCTGAGGGACGGTCTCCCGCCCGCCCCCCGCCTCCGTCCCCTCGCCGCGGCCGACGGCGGACTCTGGGCCAATGGCTTTACCGAGCGTCGCCGTCCCGGCTGTGTGAACGACCGGTACGGCCGGGCCGTCACCGATCTCCGCATCTCGCTGACGCAGCGGTGCAATCTCAAGTGCGTCTTCTGCCACATGGAGGGGCAGCCGCCCAGCCGCGAGGAGCTGGGCCGCGACGATCTGGGGCGCATCGTCCGGGCCGCGGCCCGCGTCGGGATCGACCGCGTCAAGCTCACCGGCGGGGAGCCGACGCTGCGCACCGACCTCCCGGAGATCGTCGCCGAGATCGCCCCCCACGTCGGCGAGGTCTCGATGACCACCAACGGGCTGCTGCTCGAGGATCTCGCGGCCCCGTTGCGCGCGGCCGGGCTCGCGCGCGTGAACGTCAGCCTCCCGAGCCTCACTCCCGAGACCTACCAGCGCCTCACCGGGGTCGACGGGGTCGACCGCGTCGTCCGGGGGATCCGGGCCGCGAAGCGGGCCGGCCTCGCCCCGATCAAGCTCAACGTCGTGGCGCTGTCGGGGCTCACCGACGAGCCCCGGGCGGTCGAGCGCCTCGTCGCCTTCGCCCAGGAGGAGGGGGCCTGGGTCCAGCTGATCGAGTTCGAGAACGTCCGGGGCCGGGTCGACCCGCGGGTCTACCGGGCCCTCCACTCCGAGCTCGGCCGGCTGAAGGAGGAGGCGGCCGAGCGGGCCTTCCGGACGGAGCGGAACCGGCTCCACGGCCGCCCCCGGTACACGTTCGAGCACCGGGGTCTTCCCGTCACGCTCGAGGTCGTGCAACCGGTCGAGAACCCCTCCTTCTGCATGGCCTGCCATAGGCTCCGCCTCACCTCCGACGGGAAGCTCAAGGGATGCCTGATGACGAACGAGGGGCTCATCGACATCGGCCGGAGCCTCCGGGAGGGGGCGACCGACGACGAGATCGTCGAGTCGTTCCGCCTCGCCATCGGCCGACGCCGGCCCTACTTCGTCGGGCCCGAGACGCCGAGTCCGGCGCCGCTGCCCGCGGGCTCGCCGCTCTCGCTCGACGGCGTGAGCCTCCCGGTGCGGACCTAGAGGACCCCCGACAAACGACTAATCGGCGCGCCGAGTACCCGGCCCGTGCCGCCGGAAGGACCGAGGATCGCGATCCTCTCGATCGCCGGGACCAACTGCGACGCGGAGCTCGCGACGGCGCTCCGGGCCACGGGAGCGCGTCCCGAGGTCGTCGAGCTCAAGTCGTTCGACGCCCGCGCGACCCCCTCGGCCGAGCTCCGGCACCTCGACGAGTTCCGGGCGCTCCTCTTTCCCGGGGGTTTCAGCGGGGGGGACTACGTGCGGGCCGGGGCGATCTTCGCCGCGCGCGTCCGGGCGGCGGTCGGCGAGGACCTCGAGCGGTTCATCGCCTCCGGCCGGCTGGTCGGGGGGATCTGCAACGGATTCCAGGTCCTCACGGAGCTCGGCCTCCTGCCCGGGCGGCCCGACGGGCGCCTCGGGCCCCCGGAGGCCGCGCTGATGACCAACGACTCCGGGCACTTCGAGTGCCGGCCGACGTTCGTCGCCTTCGCGGGCGGACGGTTCCCCGCCGCCTCGGGCCTCGCGCCCGGGGACCGGCTCCTCTTCCCGTCGGCGCACGGCGAGGGGAAGCTCGTGCTCTCGGGGGACCCCGGGACGCGCGTCCGCGAGCTCACCGAGGCCGGCCAGGTGCTCTTCCGCTGGACCGCGCCGGACGGCGGGCCCGCGACCTACCCGTGGAACCCGAACGGATCCGTGGGGGACATCGCGGGGCTCTGCAACCCGACGGGGAACGTCTTCGGGCTCATGCCCCACCCCGAGCGGAGCTTCTTCCGCGCGCAGTCCCCCGACTGGACGAGGGGCGGCGGGGCCGACGGGACGGGCGACGGGGCGCGCTTCCTCTCCGGGCTCGTCCGGTACGCGGCGGGGACGGCGGACTAG
>JASHVI010000156.1 GCA_030039525.1 Thermoplasmata archaeon | reverse complement strand
CACCTGCCGGTCGCCGGTATCGCCGAGGAGATCCGGGCCCTCGCGGCCCGGCAGCCCCGGGAGGAGGTCGCCCTCGCGATCGCCCGGGCCCTCGCCGCCGACCCGTCGAGGGGGCGGACCGTCGAGGCCCGGCTCGACGTCGCGCTGCGCGTCGGCCTCGCCATCCTGACCGAGGGGATCCTCGTCGCCCCGCTCGAGGGGCTCGCCGAGGTCCACGTCCGCCCCGGGGGCCCCGAGGGGAGCTACCTCGAGCTGTACTATGCCGGCCCGATCCGGGCCGCCGGCGGGACCGCGCAGGCGCTCTCGGTCCTCCTCGCCGACGTCCTCCGTCGCGACCTCGGCCTCGGGCCGTTCGTCGCCGACGCCGACGAGGTGGGGCGCTACCAGGAGGAGATCCCGCTCTACAAGCACCTCCAGCACCTGCAGTACGTCCCGAGCGCCCGCGAGATCGACCGCGTCATCCGGAACGTCCCGGTCGCGATCTCCGGGGAGGCGACCGAGGGGGAGGCGGAGGTCAGCGCCTTCCGGGACCTCCCGAGGGTCCCGACGAACGGCGTCCGGGGCGGCGCCTGCCTGGTCCTCGCCGAGGGGCTCTGCCAGAAGGCGGCGAAGATCCGCAAGACCGTCGAGAAGCTCGGGCTCCCCGGGTGGGAGTTCCTCGAGGAGGTCGGCCGCTCGAAGGCTTCCGACCCCGCCGAGGAGGGCCCGAAGTACCTCCACGAGGCGCTCGGGGGCCGGCCGATCCTCGCCTACCCGGGGAAGCCGGGCGGCTTCCGACTCGCGTACGGACGGGCCCGGACGGCGGGCCTCGCCGCCCTCGCCGTCAATCCGGCGACCATGGTGGTGCTCCGGAACTTCGTCGCCGTCGGCACCCAGCTGAAGCTCGAGTACCCCGGGAAGGCCTCGGCGATGGCCCTCTGCGACGAGCTGGAGGGGCCGATCGTGGAGCTCGACGACGGCAGCGTCGCCGCGGTCGACGACGTCGAGCACGCCGAGGCGGCCCGGCCGAGGATCGCACAGATCCTCGACCTGGGGCAGCTGCTCGTCCCGTTCGGGGAGTTCCTCGAGAACAACCGGCCGCTCGCCCCGGGCGCCTACACGCTCGAGTGGCACCGCGAGGAGCTCCGAGCGGCGGGGGTCCCCTGGGGACCGGAGTCGGTCGCGCCCACGTACGAGCAGGCCGTCGCGCTCGCCCGCGAGCGCTCGGTGCCGCTCCACCCGCGCTTCCTCCTCTTCTGGCACGACCTCACGCCGGGGGAGATCCGCGCGCTCTCCCGCCGGGTCGAGGCCGAGGGCCGATGGAGCGCGGGACGCCTGCGGCTCGGCGCCGACCCGGACGTCCGGGCGCTCCTGGCCCGGCTGGGCGTGCTCTCCGAGCCCGACGGGGAGGGGAACCTCGTCGGCGACCCGGTGAGCTCGTCGGCCCTCGTCGGGGGGCTCGGCCTGCGGCCGACGGAGGCCGGCCTCGAGCGGGTCGCGCCGGTTGCGGCGGGGGAGGAGGAGCCGCTCGCGCTCGTGAGCCGGCTCTCCGGCGTGGAGGTCCGGGCCCGGGCCCCCTCCCGCGTCGGGGCCCGGGTGGGCCGGCCCGAGAAGGCCCGCCAGCGGAAGATGAGCCCGAACGTCCACGCCCTCTTCCCGCTCGGCGACGCCGGCGGGCCGCCGCGCTCGGTGGCCGCGGCCGCCCGCGCGACGATGGGCGGCGGGGTCCGGGTCGCGCTCGGGGTCCGGCGGTGCGGCGGCTGCGGCCGGGGCTCGGTCTGGTGCCGGTGCGCCTGCGGCGGGCACACCGAGCCGACCGGGGCGGTGCAGTCGCAGTCGATCCCGGTGGCGGCGCTCTGGGCCGAGGCGGTGGACCACCTCGGGCTCCGGTCGCCGCCCGAGGTGAAGGGGGTCAAGGGCCTGACCTCGCCGGGGAAGGTCCCGGAGCTCCTCGAGAAGGGGGTCCTGCGGGCCCTCCACGGGATCTCCGTCTACCAGGACGGGACCGCCCGCTTCGATCTCACCGACCTGCCGCTCACCCACTGGCGGCCGCGGGAGGCCGGGCTCACCGCCGAAGCGGCCCGGGCCCTCGGCTACGAGGTCGACACCTTCGGGGAGCCGCTCGAGAGCGCCGAGCAGCTCCTCGAGCTGAAGCCGCAGGACCTTCTGCTCGCCAAGGCCGCCGGCGAGTACCTCCTCAAGCTCTCCCGGTTCGTCGACGACGAGCTCGTCCGGCTCTACCACGTCGAGCCGTTCTACGGCGCGAAGCGGCCCGAGGACCTGCGGGGCCAGATCGTCGTCGCCCTCGCCCCGCACACCTCGGGGGGCGTCGCCGGGAGGATCCTCGGCTTCACCGGCGCGGAGGGCTGCTTCGCCCACCCGGTCTTCCACGCCGCGAAGCGCCGGAACTGCGACGGCGACGAGGACTCCGTGACGCTGCTGCTCGACGCGCTCCTCAACTTCTCGCGGTCGTACCTTCCCGAGAGCCGCGGCGCCCTCATGGACAAGCCGCTCGTGCTCACGACCCGCCTCAATCCCGAGGAGGTCGACAAGGAGGCGCAGAGCCTCGACGTCGTCGCGCGCTACCCGCTCGCCTTCTGGCGCGCCGCGGCCGAGGGGAAGGCGCCGAAGGAGGTCGAGCCCCTCCTCGAGACGGTCGCCCGGCGGATCGGCACCGACCGGCCCCTGGACGGCTACGGCTTCACGCACGACACCGACGACATCGCGGGAGGCCCCGTGCTCTCCGCGTACCGGGAGGCCGGCTCGATGGAGCGGATCGTCGAGCAGTCGCTCACGCTCACCGCGCAGCTGCGGGCCGTGGACGTCGGCGAGGCCGTCTCGCTCGTCCTCAACGCCCACTTCCTTCCCGACCTCATGGGGAACCTCAAGTCGTTCGCGACGCAGAGCTTCCGGTGCAAGTCCTGCGGGGCGCAGTACCGCCGGCCGCCCCTCAGCGGCCGGTGCACCGGCGCGTCGCGCGCCGGTCCTCCCTGCCGGGGCGAGCTCACGCCGACGGTCTTCGAGGGGGCCGTCCGCAAGTACCTCGGCCTCTCCCGGCGGCTCGCCGAGACCGAGGGGGTCGCGCCGTACCTCCGGCAGCGGATCGAGGTCCTCGAGGCCTCGCTCCAGACGATGTTCCCCGGGACGCCGACGCAGACGACGCTCGAGACCTTCGGCCGCCGCGGCGCGGCCCCCGCGGCCGGCGCTACGCGCGCGCGTCCCGCGCCATGATGAGGTCGGTGGTCCGGAACCCGGCCTTCTGGTAGACCGAGATCGCCGTCGCGTTGTCCCCGAAGACGTGGAGGACGACCTGGTCGGCGCCGAGGCGCCTCGCCTCGGCCGAGACCGCGTGAAGGAGCTCCGTCGCGTGGCCGCGGCGCCGGTACGCCTCGCGGACCCCGAGCCAGAAGATGAAGAGCACCGGCCGGCCCTCGTCGCGGAGCGCGTACCAGACCTCGCCGACCCGCTCCCCCCGCTCGTTGAAGGCGGAGCGGAAGAAGTGGCCGGGCGTCCTCGGCCCCTCGGGGACCAGCCGAGCGTGCTCGGCCCGGGCCCGCTCGAGCGCCCCCTCCGGTCGCCACGCGCCCGCGCGGACCTTCGACTCCGCGTACCCCGCCACGGAGCCGCGCTCGTACTCCTCGAACTCGGCCTCCGTCATCGGGGCGAGGCGCAGCATCGCTCCGCCAAGGCCCGCGGGATAAACGGGCGTCGCGCTCCGCCCGCGCGTCCCAACCTCCAAATAGCGCGCGGCGGGTGCTCCCTCGGCGGGCTTGTGGGGTAGTCTGGACTATCCTTCCGGCCTTCGAAGCCGGGGACCTGGGTTCGAAGCCGCGGGGGATCCCTTCCCCCGCGGCGGCACTCCCAGCAAGCCCGTTCCGCCGGGCCCGGAGGCCTACCGGAAGTACGGCGGCTGGCCCGGGTCGACGCGCTTCTCTTCCTCGGCCGGCTTCGCCGCCTCGACGATGTCGATGGCGAGGACGGCGTTCAGCGGCACGAGGCGGATCCGTCCCTTCTCCTCCTTCGGCCCGTCCTCGAGCTCGAGGGCGAGGGAGTTCTCCCCGCCGAGCGAGACGAGCCCCCGGAACGCCCCGAGGGAGACGAGGGCCTCCTCGTGGGTCCCTGCGGAGCGCACCCGGATCTTCGAGCCGGGCGAGAGCGTGATCGACGGTTTCTTGGCGGCGTTCGGGGTCGAATCGCTGGGCATCGGTTATCGCTTCTCCTTGGAGAGTACGGCCTTGGAGGGTGCCGCCGCCGGAGCGGCGGGACGCGGGGAGGGCGCGCGGTCGAGCAGCCCCTGCAGGTGGTCGACCGTCTCGCGGTAGCGCTTGAGCGCGTTCTGGGCGTTCGCCTCGGTGAAGTCCCAGGCCCGGGCGATCCGGCCGTAGCGGAGCCGGTAGCCCTTGCGGCCGGGGCCGTCGCCCCCGCCGTCGACCTCCTCGAGGAGGTCGAGCGCCTTCAGCTTGTTGAGGTGCCGGTAGACCGAGGCCTTCGCCGCGTCGAGGCTCGCGGTGAGCTCCTCCGGGTACCAGGCCTTCGAGGGATCCTTGAGGAAGCACTCGCGGATCAATCGGTAGGCGATCGTCTCCCGGACCGGTCCTTCGCCGGACCGGCCGTCCGGTCCCTCCGGCAGGTAGCCGATCTGCCGCAGGAACTCCGGCAGCACCTCCTCCACCGTCGGGAGCGGGGTGAGGGGAGTGGAGTACCGGAGGGTCAGCTCGAACGGCATCCGGGGCGAGCCACTTCGCGAGGGGATATGGGGGTTTGCCGACGCGGGCTCGCCGGCCAGCCTATACCCCTCCCCCGCCTCGAGCGCGTCGATGGAGTTCGAGATCGAGTTCCCGAGGAGCCCCGAGGAGGCGGTCCGCGTGCTCTCCTCGGCCGCTCCCGGCTCGGTCTCGGTGCTCGCGGGCGGGACCGATCTCCTGCTCGACATCGAGTCGGGTCGGGCCCGACCGAAACGCCTCCTCTCGCTCCGGTACCTTCCGTGGCGGGGCGTCGAGCGCTCCGGGGGTCGCCTGCGGATCGGGAGCCTCCTCCCGCTCCGCGACCTCGAGGAGCGCCCCGGGCTCGGGGAGGCGCTGCCCGGGCTGCTCGAGGCGATCCGGGCCGTCGGCTCGCCGGCGCTCCGGGCCCGCGCGACGCTCGGGGGGAACGTCGTCCGCGGCTCGCCGGCCTCCGACCTCCTCCCGGTCCTCCTCGCCCTCGAGGCCGAGGTCCTCGTGCGCGGTCCGGAGGGACCGCGCCGGGTGCCGCTCCCGGAGCTCCTCCAGAGCTCCCGGCAGCCGGCCCTCCTTCCGGCCGAGCTCGTCGAGGCGATCGAGATCCCGGACCGGGCCCCGTCCGCCTTCCTCTGGCAGCGGGTCCGGCCCACGAACGACATCAGCCAGGTCGGGGTCGCCGTGGCCCTCCCGCGGCCCGACGGGCCCTGGCGCGTCGCGCTCGGGGGCGTCGCACCGGTTCCCCGCCGACTGCCCGAGGCCGAGGCCGAGCTCCCCGACGCCCGGCCCTCCGAGGCGTCGATCCGGGCGGCCGCCGAGGCCGCGGCCCGCTGGGCCTCGTTCGTCACCGACCGTCGTGCGTCCGAGGCCCACCGGCGGCGGATCGTCGCGGTCCTGATCGCCCGGGCCCTCGGACGCGCGATCGCGCGGGGGCCGGGTGCGACCGCCGGACGATGAAGGCCCGTCGGACCCGGCTGACGATAAACGGACGCGAGCAGACCGTCGAGGCCCCGCCCTCCGAGCTCCTGCTCGACACCCTCCGATGGCGGCTCGGGCTGCGCGGCACGAAGGAGGGCTGCCGGGTCGGGGACTGCGGGGCCTGCACGGTCCTCATCGGGGGACGCCCCGCCCTCAGCTGCCTCACCCTCCTCGCCGAGCTCGAGGGGGAGGAGGTCCGGACGATCGAGGGGGTGGTGGCGACCCCCGTCGGCGCCGCCGTGGCCCGCTCCTTCGTGGCCGAGACCGGCCTCCAGTGCGGCTACTGCACCCCGGGGTTCGTC
>JASHVI010000155.1 GCA_030039525.1 Thermoplasmata archaeon | reverse complement strand
GCGAAGGTGAAGTTGTACGTCGCGGGGCTGCCGACGAAGTGCATCGAGAACGGCACGTTCCCGGTGTTTACGACGGAGAACGGCACGCGGACCGTCCCGCCGTTCCCGAGCTGGAAGTACGGCTGCGGGATCGTGAACTTGACCGTCCGGTGGAGCTGCCAGGTGAGCGGGAGGATCACCGCCGCGTTGCCCCGGTAGATGGCGACGTTCGCGCCCCCGGTCGCGTTCGCCGGGGCGCCGAAGGGGCTACCGGGGACCGAGGCGGCGAGCAGGTAGCTCCCCGACGGGAGGACGAGCGGGGTCGCGACCCCGAGCGTCAGGTTCGGGAAGGTGAAGGAGATGCCGGTGGCCCCGGTGACGGAGAGGTCGCTCGCGCCCGTCGGCAGCCCGCCGGAGGGGGCCGTCAGGGTGACCGTGATCGTCCAGGCCGCCGCGAGGTACAGCGGGATCGACGGCGCCGGGGTCGGTCCGACGAGGATCTGGGAGAGGTTCGCGTAGGCGCTCGAGCCCTCGACGGAGTGGGCGTAGACCGTGTACTCCCCCGGCGCGAGGGAGACGTCGAAGCTCCCGTTGGCCATCGTCGTGACCGAGGTCCGCGCCGTGAGGGGCGAGGGACCGACGAGCTCGAGGGTGCCGGCGACGGTCCCGGGGAACCCGGGGATCTCGAGCCGGCCGGAGAAGGAGGAGTTGATCCGCGCGCTCGAGAGCGGGACCGTGCAGGTGACGGGGCCGCTGACCACGGCGCAGACGTAGCTCCCGCCGACGACCGAGAGCCTCTGCAGGCTCGGCGCCGGCTGGCCCAGGAGGACCTCGGTCGTGGCGACGCTGACGAGGAGCTGCGAGGGCCTCGGGAAGATCGCGGTGAACCGGCCGCTATCGAACAGCACCGGGAGCGTCGTCCCGCTCGGGGTGCTCACGCTCCCGGGGACCGTCGTGTTCGCGAGCGGGGTCCCGGGGAGGCTCAGGTTGAGCGTCACCGAGGCGCCGCTGCCGAGCAGGCTGATCGCGCTGCTCTCCCCGCCCGTCGCGTTGAACGAGGTCGTGGTGAAGGCCGCGTAGGTGGCGCCGTCGGTGGCCCCCCCGCCCGCGAGGATGGTGTAGGTGCCGACGGGGAGGAGGAAGTGCTCCTCGAAGGCGACCCCGCTCATCGTGAGGTTGACCCCGTTGCCGTAGAGGCGCACGGAGACGTTCCCGAGCTCGAGCCCGGGGCCGACGAGGAGCTCTCCGGTCGCCGAGACGACGGCGTCGAGGCGGAGCGTCACCGAGGGCGCCGGACCTCCGGTGGGGATGCTCACGTTCAGCGAGGAGGTCGTCTCGAAGAGCCTCGAGGAGTTGACCACCCCCTTCGCCCAGGCGGTGATCCGGTAGGTCCCGGGGACGATCGACGCGGTGAAGCTCCCGGAGCCCCGCGCGACGAGGTTCGGGGAGCTCTCGCCGGGGGCGGTGAAGTTGACGGAGGCGACGGCGCCGCCGGGGAGCCCGAGGAGCGTCACCGGCACCGAGACGTTCCGCGCGGTCAGGCTGAGGTCCCGCTGCGACGCGAGCGACCCGGTGTCGAGGCCGCACTCGCTCTTCGGCAGGTAGCCGGTCGCGTTCACATAGAGGCAGAACGTCGCCGACGACGGCAGGGCCTGCGGGAGGTAGAGGCTGACGTTGCCCGTCGCGTTCGTCCAGTCCATGTAGCTGATGCCGAGGTCCGGGATCTTGACCGTCACCTGGGCCCCCGAGACCGCCGGGGTCCCTCCGGAGGGTCCGGGGGTCGTCACGACGGGCCGGAAGAGGACCGCGGGGGAGAGGAGGAGCGAGACCGACCGGGCGGAGGTCAAGTTGACCGTCCCGACCTGGGCGAATGCCTGCGCCTCCGTCGAGGTCGGCCCCTGGACCGCGAGCAGGCTGTAGGTGCCGACGGGAAGGCTGAGGCCCCAGTCGCCGGAGTCGTTCGTGAAGGCCCAGACGACGCCGCCGCCGGCGTCATAGGCCAGGACCTGGATCTCCTGCGTCGAGGGCCCGGCGGCGGCCGCGATCGCGCCCGAGAGCCGGACGGCCGGCCCGACGTAGAGCGGCGCTAACGCCGTCACCCCCACCGAGACCGAGGCCCGGGCGATCCCTGCCGACCAGGTCCCGCCGACGAGCCCGAGGCCGTAGACCGAGTAGTTCCCGACCGGGAGCGAGGCGGTCAGCGTTCCGTCCGGTCCGGTGATGACCACCGTCCCGTTCACGGAGATCGGCGAGGGGAGGGCCTTCGCCGTCGTGTTGTTCGAGCTCGTCGAGGAGCTCGAGTTCGTGCCGGGGCCGGGCGGTGTCGTGCCGTTCCCGCCCGCGCCGGTCGGCGGGCCGGAGCTCGCCGGCGGGGAGCTCGAGTTCGTCGGCACGGAGGCGGCGAAGCCGACGATCGGGGAGAACCGGACGGCGAAGCCGCTCACGGGCGTCGTCCCGGCGAGGACGCTCAGCGTGACCGTCCCGTAGGCGGTGAGGGTGAGGTCCTGCGTCGCGGTGCGGTTGGCCCCGAGGTCGATCGCCGCCGGCGGGCTCCGATCGGTGCCGCCGAGCGCCGAGGCGGAGACGGTGATGTTGGTGCCCGTGAGGTCCGAGACCGTGTAGTTCCCGTTCGCGTCCGTCGTGACGTTCGTGATCGAGCCCATCGGCCCGACGACGCTGACGACGGCCCCGTCGGCCGCGGTGCCGTTGGAGTAGAGCACGGTCCCGCTGACGGTCGCCGGACCGATCCCGTAGGAGCGGTTGGCCGTCTGACCGGCCTCGGCGAAGAGCGGACCCACGCTCGAGTTCGTCGAGTTCGCGCCCTGGTAGCGGACGGTGAAGTTGTACTCGCCGGGGGCGACCGGGGTGATCCGGTAGCCGCCGCTCGCGTCGGTGGTGACGTGGTAGTGCCCGGAGGGCCCGTCGAGGTAGACGGTCGCGCCCGCCGCGACCGGGTCGGAGGTCTCGAAGGAGTCGTTGTCCGCCGTGTTCACGTAGACGATCCCCGTGACGGTCGACGGCTGCAGGACGATCGGCTGGACCAGGGTCGGGGAGTCGAAGCCGTACCCGTAGACCGAGGAGACCGACTCGTTGATCGACTCGAGCACCGTCGAGCCGGCCTGCGTGAGCGCGTCGAAGGAGCCGGTGGTCACGTTGACCGTGTCGTTCCCCGGCGGGAGGACGAGGGAGAAGACGCCGTTCGCGCCGGTCACGTTGGTCATGTGGGGGATGTGGAAGGAGTCGTAGACCGTCACGCGGACGCCGGGGACGGGGGCCCCGTCCGGGAGCTCGACGGTGCCGGTCATCGTCTGGCCGGCGTAGTAGGCGAGGATCGACTCACCG
>JASHVI010000154.1 GCA_030039525.1 Thermoplasmata archaeon | reverse complement strand
CCTCCCGCTCGGGTCGATGACCTTCGTCTACTCCTCGGCGTACGCGAAGGACGCGCTCACCCTCCAGGTCGTCGTCCTCGGCTCCTTCGTCTCGACGCTCGTCGGACCCTCCAACTCCGCGCAGGTCGCCTACGGCCAGACCCAGCTCCTCCTCGTCAACACGCTCGCCGCCGCGGTCGCGGACGTCGTCCTCGCCTTCCTCCTCGTCCCCGCCTACGGGCTCGCGGGGGCCGCGGTCGCCTGGGCCACCGCGAACGCCCTCCTGCCGGTCCTCTCGGCGGTCGAGCTCGGCCTCTTGGTCCGGGTCCACGCCTTCGAGCGCCACTTCCTCCTGCCGCTCGCGGCGACGATCGTCCCGCTCGGCCTACTCTTCTACGCGCTGCCCCGGCACCTGCCGACCCTGCTGCTCCCCGCCCTCGGGCTCGGCGTCGCCGGCCTCTACGTGCTCGTCGTCTGGGCCACCCGGTCGATCGACGACGGCGACCGGATGCTGCTCGAGGTGGTCGAGGAGTGGCTCGGCTTCCGGCTGCCGCTCGTCCACCGGCTCGGACGTTGGGCCGGTCGCCGCGGCCCGCCGGGCGCGCCCCCGCGCGGTCAGGATCAGCACGAGCAGCCCCCCCGCCAGCAGTAGGAAGGAGTCGGTCGCGAGGACGTCGGCCGGACCGGCCTGCCCGACGGCGTTGAGCCCGGCCCCGATCAGCAGGAGGGCCGCTGCGCCGTACATCGGGAGCCACGGGTCGAGTCGCGCGTAGACCGCGTAGGCGAGGTACAGCGCGAGGACCGCGACGAAGACCTCGGTGTACCCGAGCAGGTCCACGGAGGGCCAGCGGGGGCTTGGAAAAACCCTGACGGGGTCCCGACCGAGGGTCCCCGTGCATAAAGTCCCACACCTTTACATAGGCCCCCCGGGCTGATAATCCACGGACCCGGCGACCTCCGGGATCGGTGACCGTGCTCCCTCGTGACTCCCGCCTCCTCTCGGCGTTGCTCGCCGGAGGGGTGCTGGCGACGGCATTGGTGGCCGCCCTCTTGGAGGGGCCCTCCCTCTCCCCGACCGCCACCGCCGCGGCGGCCTGCACCTACGGCGTCTGCCCCTCGAACTCGGGGGTCTCGACGGGCACGATCGAGGCGATCATCGCCCTCCTGGCCGCCGTCGCCATCATCCTCGGCGTCCTGATCTTCCGCGACCGCCGGCGGGGCAACCGGCCGCCGCCCCCGGAGTGGGCCGACGCGGGGGCGACGGCGGCGGCCGCGCCGGTGGCCGCCGGAGGGGCGGCGTCGTACACCGAGGGCCCCGAGGACGTCAGCGTCCCGCCCCCCGAGGTTCCGGTGACCCCGCCGGCCAGCGGGTCGGCCACCGGCGAGGGGGACATCGACTCGCTGATGGCGGAGCTCGACCGGATCTCCGGCGAGATCCTGAAGTCCGGCCCCCCGAAGAAGGGCACCGGCGGCGCCGCCTCCGACGCCACCGACGAGGCGAAGGACTCCGGCTCCGGCTGACGCCCCGCGGCTCGGTCCCGGCGAGGCGGCCCAGGGGCCCCAAGGTATCTCCGGCGCGAGTGAGCCGTTATGACCCCCGTCCGGGCTATCCCGGCGCCGTGAGCGACCTCCCCGTCCCCGCCGAAGAGAGCTCCCTCCTGCGGGAGCTCCACCGGGCCGTCCAGGAGGCCCCGGGGAAGGTCCGAGAGATCGAGGTCGGGGTGGCCCTCTCGATCGCCCTCGGCCGCCGGCGCCCCGCCGTCAGCTGCGGGGGCTGCTCGGTCCCGCTCGAGTTCGAGGGGATCCCGGCGAAGACCAACGCGCGCCTCCGGGAGCCGTTCCGCCTCCTTCTCGCCTAGGGCCGGGGGACCCGGCCGCGCCGTCGATGTTCTCGCTGCCGATCGTCGAGGACGTCGTCGGCTTCATCCTCTGGGCGATGACGGTGGGGGGCCTCGCCGCCCTCTTCCTCCTCGCGACCGTCGAGGGGTTCGGGATCCCGCCGCTCCCGAGCGAGGTGATCCTCCCCTTCGCCGGCTACCTCGTCTACACCGGCACCTACGCCCCGGTCCCGGCCGGCCTCCTCGCGCTCGCCGGGGAGGTCACCGGCTGCGGCCTCGGGTACCTCCTCGGCCGGTACGGCCGCCGGCTGGTCACCACGGGACCCCGGTTCCTCCGCCTCGCGCCCGAGCACCTCGCGGCGATGGACGACTGGTTCCGTCGCCACGGGGAGGGCGCCGTCCTCTTCACGCGCCTCACGCCGCTCGTCCGCAGCTACGCGAGCTACCCGGCCGGGGCCGCCCGGATGAGCCCGGCCCGGTTCGGGGCGTACACCGCGGTCGGCTCGGCGCCGTACATCGCGGCGCTCATGTACGCCGGCTACGCCCTCGGGCCGCACTGGTCGGTCCTCGAGTCGTACTTCCACGACCTCGACTACGTCGCGCTCGCGGGGATCGTCCTCCTGGTCGGGTACCTCGCCGTCCACTGGACGCGTCGGCGGGGGGCCCGGGCCGGGCCCCGTCTCACTCCGAGTACCGGATCGCCTCCGCCGGCGGAAGCAGCGACGCCTTCCGCGACGGGCCCCAGGTCGCCGCCAGCGTGAGGAGGTAGGCCGAGGCGATGACGAGGATGAGGTTGGTCCACGGTACCGTGAACACGAGCTGACCCAAGCCCTCGCTCTTCGAGCCGGTCTCGTAGACGAGGAGGAGCCCCAGGCTCGTCCCGATCCCGATCCCGAGCAGCGCGATGTAGGAGTACTCGAGCAGGAAGGTCGCGAGGATGCTGCGCTGGGTCATGCCGGTGGCGCGGAGCATCCCGATCTCCGAGCGCCGCTCGGCGACGGCCCGGAGCGCGACGATCCCCATCCCCGCGATCCCGACGGCGAGGCCGAGGGCGACGAAGATCTCGAGGAGCCCGATGACCCCCTCCGTCGACTGGAGGCTCGAGGCGAGGATCTGCGTGAAGTCGATGACCTGAAGGCCGTCCGCGAAGAAGGCGGTCTTCAGGAGCTGGGAGATCCGGGTGTCGGAGGCCCCGGCCGCGGCCCGCAGGAGGAACCCGCGGACCGAGGTGAACCCGAGGGCGGCCATCGCCTTCGGGGCCAGGAAGACCCCGGGGACGAACGACTCGGTCATGATCCCGATCACCGTCACCGTCGTGGTGTTCCCGTTGGCGGGGTTCGTGATCGCGAGCGCCTCGCCGACGGCGAGCTTCGGGTGGGGCGGGGCGAAGTTGACGTTGATCCCGCCGGCGGCGAAGGAGGCGTCGACGATCGCGACGTTCGGGTCCGACTCGAGCGCCTGGAACGTGGCGCCCGCCGACGCGCCGCCGCGCGTCGCCGAGAAGTTGTAGTCGTTCGCGTCGTAGAGGTCCTCGGAGCCGGTCACGTTCTCCGGCGGCCCGAACACGTTGTCGGTGTACCCGGCGGGGAACCCGCTCGCGTTCAGGTACCCCGCCCCGACGGCGAGCGGGACGACGGCGGAGACGAGGGGGGCGAGGCTCGCGTTGGCCGCGATGAGGGCCCCCAGGTTCGGGACCGAGCGCGCGGTCTCGGCGGCGAGCGTGTAGCCGCCGGACTGGGTCGCGACGTCCTGGTTGAGCCCGGCGAGGGCCGAGGCCCCGACGGTCGCGACGGCGACGACGGTGAAGATCACCAGCGAGAAGATCGCGAGGTTGAGCGCGGTCCGGAACGCCCGCCGGCTGGGGTACGAGAGGCCGATGCGCGCCGTCGGCACGGACCGGGGCCGCCCGGAGAGGAGCCGGGCGACACCCCGGACCACGAGGTCGGAGTTGAAGCCGTAGACGAGGAGGGCGCCGAAGACGAGCAGGATCCCCTCGACGAAGAGGACGAAGATCGTCCCGGTGTGGGCGCCGCCCAGGACCGAGCGGTGGAGCGGGACGTCCGCCCCCCAGACGAGGAGCGCGAGCCCGGCCGCGGTGAACACCGGCCGGTTCGGCACGAACCGGGCGGCGACGAGGGCGGCGCCGAAGATCGCGAGGGCGAGGCCGATCAGCGGGTACGAGACGTCGCCGGAGCCCTGGTAGGTCTTCGCGAAGAGCAGCGACCCCAGGAGGAGGAGGACCGCGCCGACGACGGCGAGGGAGCTGTAGAAGCGCATCGTGGGCGCCGGCTCCGGGATGGCGCGCAGCGCGCGGACGATGTTGAGCCGGCTCGCGCGCCAGCTCGCGGCGGTGACCGTGAGGAGCGTCAGCGTGAAGCCGACGACGTAGGCGATGACGAGGGAGGCCGTCGTCACGGTGAAGCCGGCGAGGATCGCCGCATCCCCCGCGGAGCTCCCGCCGAAGAGGACCGAGAAGGCGTAGGTGAGGCCGTAGCCCACGCCGACGCCGAGGAGGCTCCCGGCGAGGGCGCTCGCCGCCGAGTAGATCAGTCCCTCGAAGTAGTAGACGAGGACGAGCTGCCGCCTCGGCAGCCCGATCGCTCGGAGCATCCCCATCTCGGACTTGCGCTCCTCGGCCATCATGACGAAGAGCCCGATGATCAGCATCGCCCCGGCGACGATCGAGAAGAGCCCGAGCGCGAGGAACAGCACGCTGAGGGTGCTGCCGGCGCTCTCGGCGCTCGAGATCGCGGCCTGCAGGAGCGGGAAGGCGGCGAGCCCCTTCGCGCCGGGGATCGTGAGGAGCGTGGCGTTCACGGCCGCGGCGGCCGCCGAGGACCCGGCGACGCCGCCGGTGAGGCTCCCCGGGTTGGTCACCGCGAGGAAGTTCACCGACCGGTTCGAGACCCCCTCGAGGAGCTGCGCGGTCGCCATCGGGGCGAAGACGTTCCCGCCCCCGAGGGCTCCGCCGCGGTCGTCGTCCTGGACGATCGCCGCGACGACCGCGACCGTCGCGCCCGTGGCGTAGAGCGCGATCCGGTCGCCCGCGGTCGCGTTGAGGTCGGAGGCCGCCTGGTCGTCGAGGTAGACGGTGCCGTTGGCGGGGCCGGCGAGCTTCGTCCCGTTGTCGGCGGTGAAGTCGCCGAGGGCGATCGAGGCGTTAGGGTACGCCCCGATCAGGTCGAGGCCGGTCTGCGGCACGCCGGTTCGGAGGTCCCGGCCGGTGGCGGTGGCGACCACCTCGGGCGTGATCGCCGCGACGTGGGGATTGCCGGCGAGGTCGTGGGAGAGCGCCGTGCTGACGTTCTCCGGGAAGAACGGGTAC
>JASHVI010000153.1 GCA_030039525.1 Thermoplasmata archaeon | reverse complement strand
CTCGACGCCCCCGACTCCGGGAGCCCCGCGAACCTGAGCCGGATCGGCGGCATCTCCGTGCAGATCCGCGAGCCGGCCCGCACCTTCGGGGTCGTCTCCGCCCCGATCTCGGTCGAGGCGATCCAGGGCTCCAACATCTCCACGCAGTGGCTCGGGATGATGCGGGGGCTCGGGGTCTCCTACCTCATGGTGGACTCGACGATCAGCGCCGGCGCCGCCGAGCCGCGCACGCTCGTCAACGACACCTTGGTCCAGCTCGCCGACCGGGGCTACCTCTACCCGGACTTCACGAGCAGCGACCTCGTCGTCTACCGGCTCGCCACGGGGGGCTAGCCGGGTGCCGCGGAGGGGCCCGCCGATCCGGGCGGGTCGGCCGGGTCGGGTCGCCGGGCCCGGGGGCGGGGCGCCGCCGGCGCACGGCAGGATTGAAGAGCCCCCCCGGAGCACGTAGGGCCGTGTCGGCGGGCGGGCCCGGGCGCCCCGACTTCCTGACGGTCGTCCTCGACTGCGTGCGGGCCTCCGATTTCGTCGGGCCGAACGGCGGATCGCCGTCGATGCCGTTCGTCTCCGAGCTCCGACGCTCCTCCGTGGTCTTCCCGAGGGCCGCGGCGACGGCGCCGTGGACCATCCCCTCGCACGCGAGCCTCTTCACCGGCCTCTACCCCTGGGAGAACGGCGTCCACATGCCGAACGCGCTCCGCCTGGAGGCCTCCGTCCCGACGGTCGCGTCGATGCTGGCCCGGGCCGGCTACTCGACGTTCGCCGCCTCCGCGAACGGGTTCATCTGCCCGGAGCTCGGGCTGGTGAGCGGCTTCGAGGCGGCGACCTGGGGCGACTGGTGGGAGCGGTACGTGCGGATCCCGACCCGGGAGCTCCCCCCGAGGGCCCTCAACTTCGGGCCGACGCAGCGCCTCCCGAGCGGCCCGCAGTGGGCGGCCCTCGAGGAGAAGGCCTGGGCGCTCCACCGGTTCCCGGTGGTCCTCGAGGTCCTCAACCGGATCAACGGACAGATCCGGTTCGCCGAGAACCCCCGCCGTCTCGCGGTCTCGCCGTGGATCGAGGAGACCGTCCGGCGCTGGCTCTCTCAGCAGCCGTCGGGGACCCCGACGCACTGCTTCGTCAACCTCCTCGACGCCCACGAGCCGTACCTCACCGACCCGGGGATCCAGCGCGGCCTCAGGGCCTGGCGGAGGCTCACCCGGGTCCGGATGGACCGGACGAGCATCCTCGCCGGCAAGTGGGCCCCCGGCCCGGAGGAGTTCGAGGTCCTCCACGAGCTCTACGTCGCGATGATCCGGTTCCTCGACCGGCGCGTCCAGCGGCTCGTCGAGGTCTACCGGGAGGCCGGGCGCTGGGAGAACACCGTGATGGTCCTGACGAGCGACCACGGCCAGGCCTTCGGCGAGCACGGGCACCTGTTCCACGGCCAGCGCCTCTGGGAGCCGCTGCTTAGGATCCCGATGCTCCTGAGGATCCCCGGACGGACCGACCAAGGCGGCGTCGGCGCGGGCTGGGTCAGCCTCGTCGACATCGCCCCGACCCAGCTCGAGCTCGCCGGGGAGGACCCGGCGGGGCGGTTCCCGTCGGCCTACCCGATGACGAACATGCTGAACGCGCCCCGGCCGGCGCCCGCGATGGCGATGGCCGACGGGGTCCACCACATGACGATGGTCAAGACCATCGCCTCGCCGGAGCGGATCGCCGACTGGGACCGGAAGTGGATCGCCGCCTACCAGGACGAGACCAAGATGCTCTTCGACGCGACGCGGGGCGAGTTCCACGCCTTCGACATCGTCCGGGACCCCGGGGAGACGCGGGACGTCTACCGGCCCGAGGACCCCGAGTTCGTCGCGATGGAGGCCCCGATGCGGCAGGCGGCGGCGCGGCTGATGGGCTCCGCCCCGGCGACGGAGGCCGCCGACGTGACGGAGCGCCTCAAGTCCTGGGGATACCTGTGAGCGCCGCCGCCCCGGCCGCCGGGCCGGGCCGGCGGCGGGTCGGCTTCTTCGCCGCCTTCTACCCGATGACCTCGCGGGCGGGGGGCGGCGCCACCGGGCTCGCGCTCCTGCTCTCCCGCTCCCCGAACGTGGAGCGCCTCGTCGTCTTCGCGCCGACCGAGGCCCGCCCGCCTCCGGCCGCCGACGGCCGGCTCGAGCTCGTCCGGGTCTGGGTCCCCGACGACGCGGCCAGCCTCTGGCGGGCCCTGAAGCGGATGACCCGCGAGTCCCCGAAGCTCGACGGGTACCTGTTCAGCATCTACGTCGCCTCCTTCGGCAAGGGCCCGGCGGTGAACGCCCTCGGCCTCATGCTGCCGGTCCTGGTCCGGGGGCTCACGCGAAAGCCGGTCCTCGTCATCATGCACAACTTCGTGGAGACCCAGGACCTTCAGGCCCTCGGCTACCGACAGTCGCCGGCGGCGCTCCGGATCGCGAGCTTCCTCGAGCGCGTGGTGATCCGGCGGACCCTCACGATCGTCGGCCTCGAGAGCCAGAAGCGGATCGTCGAATCGACCGTCGGAGGCCCCGTCACCTTCGTCCCGATGGTCTACATGGACGCCGTGAACTCGTGGCTGAGCGCCGAGACCCCCGGCGGCTCCGCTCCCGCCCCCGGGGGGCCGCTCCGCGTCCTGCTCTTCGGCTCCTGGGGCCCCCAGAAGGACCTCGACGTCTTCGCGACGCTGAAGAGCCTCTTCGACGCCGGCGCCCCGATCCGGGTCACCGTCGCCGGGGTCGCGAACCCGAACTTCCCGGAGTACCTCGCCCGCCTCGAGGACTGGCGGCGGGAGCTCCCCCCCGAGGGGTTCGAGTTCGTCGGCCACGTCGAGGAGGGGAAGGTCCGCTCCCTCTTCGAGTCGCAGGACGTCCTCGTCCTGCCGTACCTCGCGAGCGGCGGCTTCTCCGGCGTGATGAACTTCGCGGCGATGTACGAGTGCCCGGTGGTGGCCTACGAGCAGCCGCAGCTGCGCGAGTGCGCCCGGACCCTCGGCGCCGCGATCGAGTTCGTCCCCCGGGGCGACGTCCCGGCGATGCGCGCCGCCCTCGAGCGCGTCCGGAGCCCGCCCCCGGGGACCCCGCCCCGCCGGCGGGGGGCCGGGGAGCCCGCCTGGCTCTCCGGCGCGAAGCGGAGCGCCGAGGAGGTCCTGCTCCTGTTCGACTCCGCCGGCCGCGATCGGGGCCCGGCGAGCCCGCCCGCTACGACCAGTTGACCCCGGGGATGTCCGGGACGACGGCGTTGTTGACGCCGGGCGGCGCCGCCACCGGCCCGTAGAACGGCGGCAGCTGCCCCGAGGACTGTAACGGCATCGGGTAGGTGGCGTTCGCGAAGTCGGGGATCTGGATCGGGGCCCTCGGCTGGCTCCGTCCGAAGTCGAACATGTCGAGCGGCAGGGCGGCGTCGCAGTCCCTCGGGCCGAGGCATCCCAAGTGGAACCGGACCTCCATGAGGTGGAGGATCGAGCTGACGCTCAGGTTCTGGTCGTCGAGGTAGCCCTGCTTCACCCAGGGCCCGATCGCGAGCATCGGCACCCGGAAGCCGTCCCCGTAGGCGTCGAGCGTCGGGGGCGTCACGTGGTCGTAGAAGCCGCCGTACTCGTCCCACGAGATGAACAGGACCGTCGTGTTCCAGTCCGGAGAGGCCTCGATGGCGTTGACGACCGAGGCGACCCAGTCCTCGCCGAGCGTGATGTTCTCCGGCGGGTGGTCGGAGTCGGTGTAGTTCGGGATCAGCCAGGAGAGCTCCGGGAGGGTGCCGTTCGCCGCGTCGGCGAAGAACTGCGAGCGGGACTGGAAGTGGGAGGCCGCCTTCGCCGTGTAGCTGATCGCGGCCCCCTCGAGCGGGTCCCAGTAGTCGTAGGCGGTCCCGGTCGGGTAGGTGATCGCGGTCGAGTAGTTGTTGAGCGTCTTGTCGAAGTACGCCCAGGAGACGTTCGAGTGCAGGAGCCGGTCCTCGAGCGAGGTGGTGTTGTTCGCCTCGTTGAGGTAGTCGTGGTCGATGGTGACGCCGGCCTGGGCGCCGAGGACGTAGTAGACGCTGGCCGCCGGGGGCGTCGCCGACTCGAGGTACCAGTGGTTGGCGAGGCTGTAGGTGAGCGCGCCGGAGAAGTAGTCGTCGGCGAGGCCGTACTCCTCGGCGAGGTCGTAGTAGACGGGGACCTCGGTCGAGGTGTAGTGGCCCATCGAGAGCCCCCCGCCCGCGAGGACGAACCCGTTCATCGCGCCGTTGTTGTAGGCGGTGTGGGAGGACTGGTAGTTGTGGTTGAGGTCGTTCGGCAGCGTCTCCTCGGCCGGCGTGAAGGCGTACGGGGCGAGGCACCCGACGTTCGGGAAGTACGGGTTGACCGGCATGCAGACCCCCGACGGGATCCCGTTCGAGACGCTCGAGCAGTACGGCCCGATCGAGGGGCAGTAGACGCCGTAGAGGTTGTCGTAGGCGTGGTTCTCCTGCATGAGGAAGACGATGTGGTCGATGTGGTCGTC
Organism: Thermoplasmata archaeon; assembly: GCA_030039525.1. Taxonomy (GTDB): domain Archaea; phylum Thermoplasmatota; class Thermoplasmata; order Lutacidiplasmatales; family UBA184; genus Lutacidiplasma. The sequence continues at coordinate 185 of JASHVI010000153.1, read as the reverse complement.
GAACTTCACGATCTTCGAGACCCCGGAAGGGTTCGTGATCGGGTAGGCGGAGGACTGGACCGAGAGCGGGAGCAGCAGGAGCAGCGCCACGATGCCGAGGCTCACGAGGGCGGGCCGCAGCGCGCGACCGTACCGGGAGCGCGCCGGCGGCCGGCGACGGCGGGCGGCGGCGCCCCGCGGGTCCC
>JASHVI010000015.1 GCA_030039525.1 Thermoplasmata archaeon | reverse complement strand
TGCGTCCGAACTCGGCCACGGCCCGGGCGAGGAGCCGCTGCTCGAGCGACTCGATCTCCCCCCGGAACGGCCCCGCGACGAACGCCGCGAGCGCGGCCTCCTCGAGCGCAGCCGCCTCGAGCTGCCGGCGCTGCCGGACCCCCGCCTCCGCCTCCTCGATGCGACGCGCGTACCCCACGAGCTCCGTCTCCGCCCGGGCGATCTCCCGGCCGAGCGCTTCGGCCCGTTCCCGGACGGCGGCGACCTCCCGGGCAATGGCCTCGACCGACGTCGACCCGACCGCGGCCTCGAGGCGGGCGGCGAGCGCGGACCGCTGGGGCGCCTTCTGCTCCGCGCCCCGACGCGCCTCCTCGAGCTCCGCCCGGTGGCGCTCCCGCGTCGCCCGGACCTCCGCGAACTTCTCGGAGAGCAGGAGCCGGCGGTCCTCGGCGCGACGGGCCTCGCCCAACCGGCGCTCGGCCTCCTCCCAAAGCCGCTCCGCGCGCTCGACCTCCCCCGGGAGCGGTTCGGGGGCGCTCCGGCGCAGCTCCGCCAGCGCGGACTCCGCGCCGGCGAGCCCCCGTTCCGCCTCCTCGCGTTCCCGACCGAGCGACCGGAGACGTTCGTTCGAGGAACTGAGGATCTCTTCGGCGGCCCGACGGGCCTCGACGGCCTCGCGACGGCCCTGCAGGCGCCGCTCGCGCTCGAGGGCCTCGGAGAGGGCGGCCTCGGCCTCCCGGATCGCCTCCTCGGCGGTCAGCAGTCCCTCGCGCGTCCGCTCGGCCGCCTCGATCGCCTCGGCCCGGTGCTGGGCGAACGAGGCGCTCTCGACCTTCTGGTGGCATCGCGGGCACTCCCCCGAAGCGAGCAACGCCTCGAGGTCCTCGACGACGAGCAGTCGTCGGGCGAGCTCGCTGCGCGAGGTCTCGGCCCGCTGGCGCCAGACCGGCAGCTCGGCCTGGGCGTTCGCCAGGGTCTCGGCGTCCTCCGGCAGCACCGCGGGTTCCTCCGGCACCGCGGGGAGCGCGCCGAGGCGGCGGTCCGCCTCCGCGGAGGCGGAGCGCTCCTCGGCCTCGCGTCGCTGGGCCCCCTGGACCGCTTCCCGCCGGGCCTCCCGGAACGCCTCCAGCTCGGCCCGGCGCCTCCGGTAGCCTTCCTCGAGCTCCCGGACCGCCCTCGCGTCGCCGAGCGCGCGGGCCGCGGACTCTCGCTCCGCCGCGCGGAGCGGTAGCGTCGAGGCGGCGACCGTCGCCTCCGAGATCTCCTGCTCCACCTGCGTCTGCCGCACCGCGGCCTCCGCGTCCCGTTCGGAGAGGGCCTCCACGCGCCGGGAGAGCGTCTCCAGCTCGGCGTCGAGCGCCGCGAGCTCGGACCGGTCCCGCTCCTCGGCCCGTCGGCGGGCTTCCGCCTCCTCGCGCCGGCGTTCGGCGCCCGCCACCTCGCGGTCCGCCCCGACCCGCTCCTGGCGCAGCCCATCGAGCCGGCGGCGCACCTCGTCCCGGGCGGCGGAGTCCTCCGCGAGGGCCGCGTCGAAGCGCTCGAGCAGCCGCGCCTGCTCGGTGAAGGCGCGGCCGCGGGCGCCGAGCTCGCGAGCGACCAGCGCGGCGTTGTCCGAGGCGGTCTTGTACCGCTCGAGGCCGAGCGCCTTCCGGACGGTCTCCCGTCGCTCGTCCGCGGACTGGGCCAGGACCGCCCGCATCTGCTCCTGCGGCACGTAGACGGCCCACCGCCAGAGGTCCGAGTGGGCCCGGGGGTTCGGATTGTCCGGGAAGCCGAGGAGGTCGATCGCCCGCTGGCGCAGCTCCGTCGGCGAGTAGGTGCGCGTCGCCCCGTCCTCCCCGTACGCGCACTCCTCCGGCTCGAAGACCTCGCGACCCTTGCGGCTCCGCCGGGAGAACCGCCGGCGCAGCTCGTACCGATGGCCGTCGCCCTCGAGGGCGAGCCGTACCTCGGCCTCCGGAGCCCGGTGGCGGATCAGGTGGACCGGGTCGACCTCGGCAAAGCCGAAGAGCGCCATCTCGACGGCGTAGAGCAGGCTCGTCTTCCCGGAGCCCACGTCCCCGACCACGAGCGTGGTGCCCGGACCGATCGGCACCGTGGCCGACTCGTAGCTGCGGAGGTTCCGCAGCCGGATCTCGCGGAGCCGGAGCGTCACGGGGCCGCCTCCGGGGCGGCGCGCCCGAGGACCTTCAGCGCCGCCTCGACCCGGGCGGACTCGTAGTCGACCCTCGCCTCCCCCTCCCCCTTCGGGAGTCCGAGCTCCCTCAGCAGGTCGTGGAGCCGGGCGGCACCCGCCTCCCCGCCGAAGGCCGGGAGGCGCGCGCCCAGCTCCGCGGAGAGCCTCGCGAGGCTCTCCCGCTCGAACGCCTCGTCGCCCCCCGGAACCCCCTCGGGCTCCGGCGCGTCGTCGAGCTCCCGGATCTCCCAGTGGACCGCCTCGACCCCCGCCCCGACGGCGTCCTGCGCGCTCTCGGGGAGCTCGAGCTCCGCGAGGCCGCCCTCCGGAAGCCGCCCCAAAAGCTTCGGGAAGACCAGGGCGCCCGGGGCCGTCGCCTCGCGGAGGGCCGAGCGGACGAGCGAGCGGGCCTCGACCGCGGTGCGGTCCGTCACGTCGACCTCGACGATCCGCAGCCGCTCCCGCGGCGCGGTGACGATCCACTCGGGCTCTTGCACCTCGCCGTCCCGGACCTCCACGATCACGAGGCCCTGGTGGGTCCGACCGGCGGCGCCGTGCTCGAGGTCCGTGACCGAGGTGCCGAAGACGGCGCCCGGGTTCACGAGCCAGCCCCCCTCGGGACCGGAACCGGTGTACGAGTAGTGGATGTGGCCCCCCGCGTAGTAGTCGCAGCCCCCCGGAAGGTCGCTCCGCGCGATGCCGCGGAGGTGGTCCCGGAGATGCGGGGGCAGGTACTCCTCGACCGCCGCGTGGAACTGGAAGATCTTGAGGCCCTCCGAGGCCCGGAACGCCTCCGAGTCGATCCCCGCGAAGTACGCCCGATCGAGCCCGTGCGAGCGTCCCGAGACCCCCGCGATCCGCGCGCCGGTCGGCTCGTCCGTCAGGAAGGGGAGGGTCCAGCGGGTCCCCTCCTCCCGGACCGCCTCGGGCGCGGCCCGCAGGAAGAGCCCGCTCTCCGCGAGGACGTCGAGCCAGCTCGTCCGGTGCGCGACGTAGTCGTGCGAGCCGTAGATCGTGTACACCCGTCGACCGTCCCGGACGAAGGCGCGCAGGGCGGCCGCGACGGGGGCGGCCTCCGAGGGGTCGGGGACCGGGGTGTGGAAGAGGTCGCCGGAGACGAGGAGGAACTCGCAGTCGCGTTCGCGGGCGACCTCGATCGCCCGGACGACGCTCTCCCGGAGCGCCCGGCGGATCGGGGGATCCCGGGCCCAGGCGCCGACGTGGGCGTCCGCGAGGTGGGCGAAGCGGAAGCTCCGACCGGCCACGGCACCCTACCGGGCGGCCGTCCGGGCCCCGGTCCGCTCCGGATCCTTCGGCGGGGGTCCCATCAGGCGCTTCACGACCGCCGCCCCGAGCCCGGCCCCCGCGCCCAGCGCCAGGATGGAGATCCAGTAGGCGTCCTCGCCGAGCCCGGCGCCGCCCGGGCCGCCGGAGGGGCCGGAGGATCCGATCGTGATCGCGGTCGGCGTCTTCGGAGCGGTGGGCGGCGGCACGGCGGCGGCCCGCAACATCGTCTGCATCAGGTTGAACAGCTCGGTCGCCTCCTCCATCGTGATCTGACGGTTCCGCAACCGGGTGACGAGGTAGACGTACCGCGGATTCGCGGTCGGAGGGCTCGGCGGCGTGGGCGCCGGCGCGTCGTCGTCCGGGGCGTCCACGGGCGGCCGAGAACGTCGCTCCGTATGAAGGGTCCCACGCGTCGGAAGGGGCCCGCGGCGTGCCGCCGCTCGCGGTCGCCGTTCAGGTTATCTGCCGGCCGGAAGCTCGGCGCCCATGCCCTCCGCCAGCGCCGAGCCCCCGGAGTCCGAGGACGACCGCAAGCACCTGCACATCCGGCTCCAGGACTCCCGGACGGCGATCTACGACCTCATCACGGAGTACCTGCAGGCGGCGGGCAAGGCGCCGGACTGGTTCTGGCGCTCGGCGGGCCGCCTCGAGGGGACGGACCCGGATCCGCTCGAGGAGCTCCTGAGCTCGGCCTTCGAGGCGGGCGCGTACA
>JASHVI010000152.1 GCA_030039525.1 Thermoplasmata archaeon | reverse complement strand
CTGAGAACTGGACGAACCCGGCCTGGGCCTCCATGAACTACTCGTGCTACAACTGCACGAGCTCGTTCTCGTGGGGTCCGAGCGCGGTCAACACCCTCTCGGGGACCTAGTCCACGTACACGACGGGCACCTGGGCGGCCGGGGACCGGCTCCAGATCACCAGCTACGCCTACGTCTTCGGCGAGGCGTACATCCAGGGCGCGACGCACGGCCTGGCCTCGGTGGACTTCAACGCGGCCACCGGCGGGCACCACTTCGACCTCGTGGGGCTGACGGTCTCGTAGGGGGCCTCGTCCAACCTTTTCCGGCCGGGCGCGGGAAGACCCCGCTCCCGGCCGAGTCCCCTTTTTTTCCCCGGCGGCCCCGGGGGGCCCATCGCGGGTTCGGTCGCGCGGCCGGGTCGCTCCCCAAATAGGAGCGGGTCGGTACCCGAGGCGTGGCTCCGATCTCCCGACCCGCGGTCCTCCCGTGGCTCGTCGCCCTGGTGGCCGTGGTCTCCGGCCTCGCGGGGGCGGGTCCCCTGGGAGCGGCGGCGGCGCGGGAGACCGGGGGCCGGGGTGAGGCCGCGACCGAGGCCGGAACCCAGCTCCCGGCGGTGTTCGATCGGCCGTGGTCGGTCCGTGCCGGCTACGTCGCCTCGGCTCCGGGCGAGGCCACCGGGGAGCGGCCGGCCGCCGGCGACCTGTTGGTCCACCTCACGCTCGCGCCGAGCACGGCCGCGCTCTTCGCGACCCCGTCGCCGGGCAGCCCCCCGCTCTCCCTCGCCGAGATCGCGGATCGGTTCGGGGTCTCCCCCAACGCGTACGACGCCCTCGAGCAGTACTTCGAGTCCGAGGGGCTCGGTATCGTCCACACGGACCCCACCCGGCTCTCCCTGACGGTGGAAGGTCCCGCCGCCGCGGTCGGGGCCGCGTTCCGCACCCAGGTCGTCACGGGGACCCTCGAGGGATCGCCGGTCCAGTTCCCCGACGTGGCCCCTTCGCTGCCCTCCCCCTTCCAGTCCGAGGTCTCGGCGGTCTCGGGGCTGTCGACCGGCTTCGACGACTTCACGCTCCCGCTCGAGGGCGCGGCGCCGGTCCGGGCGGGCCCGGCCTCGACCGCGCAACCGGCCCGATCGACGAACCAGGTGAGCCCGACCGACGCGGAGCTCGCGTACGGGTTGAGCGACCTCTACAACTACTCGGGCAGCTCGCACTTCGCGACCGGCCAGGCGATCGTGCTCCTGCTCTGGGGCGACGGGTTCGACCCCAGCGACCTCAGCACCTTCTTCTCGCAGTACTACCCGAGCTCCTTCCCCTCGCCGACGATCAACTACTACCCCGTCGACCAGAGCATCACGCCGAGCGCGGCCGCCCTCAACGATCCCAGCCAGGCGCCCCGCGAGCTCACCCTCGACCTCGAGTGGGCGGGGTCGATGGCGCCGGGGGCGACCCTCGACGCCGTCTATGCGCCCGACGGACCGGCCGACCACGACTACTCGCCGACGGACGCGACGATGGAGGACGCGCTGACCACCGCGGTCGGGCTCTCGGACGTCCGGGCGATCTCGATGTCCTTCGGTACGCCGGACGGCTCCGACCCGAGCTTCCAGGCGGCCTTCGAGACCGGCTTCGCCGAGGCCGCCCAGCGCGACATCACGCTCCTCGCCGCCTCCGGCGACAACGGCGGCACGCCGCTCTCCGGGACCTGCCCGAGCGGAGGGCCCGCGCCGCAGTACCCCGCCGCCTCCCCGCAGGTCCTCGCTGTCGGCGGGACCGCCCCGACGCTGAGCCAGTCCGTGCTCGGGACGGTCACGGGGCTCGCCGGCGAGACGGCCTGGAACGGATCCGGCGGCGGCCTGTCGGTCACGTACAGCGCGCCCTCCTGGCAGACCCTCGGGAGCGCCGGGAGCATCGTGACGCCGGGCAGCATGCGGGCGATCCCGGATGTGGCCGGTCCGGCGCAGTACGACCGGTTCTACTACGACGGGACGCTGATGGGGGGCAACGGGACCAGCTTCGCGACGCCGTTCTGGGCCGGCCTCGTCGCGGAGATGGACTCGCTCCTGCCGACGCCGCTCGGCTCCCTCGCGGAGCGCCTCTATCTCATCGGCGCCGCGGAGGAGAACCACACGAAGGCCCAGGGGCTCGTCGACGTCGTCGGGGACAGCGGCCCCGCCTGCCGCCCCGCGACCGTCGGCTACGACCTGGCGACGGGCTGGGGCAGCCCGCGGGCGGAGCCGCTGTTCGAGGACCTCATCGGGACCTTCGTGAACGTGACGCTCTCCGTCAGCCCCCAGCCGGTCTCCCCGTGGGGGACGGTCACCGCCTCCGTGTCGGTACGGAACGCCTCCTCCGGGCGGCCGATCCAGGACCTCAGCGTGGTCGCCTCGATCTCGGCCTCGAGCGGCTACATCGGCCCGTGCGGAGGGACGATGGCGAGCGTCACGATCGCGACGAACGCCTCCGGCCAGCTGAGCGCCAGCCTACCCCTCGCGAGCTGCTACCTCGGCTCCTTCGCGGACGTCGGGGTCACCATCCTCTCCGACGGGTACTTCGGGAACTCCTCCCAGCGCGTCGGAGTGAACCTCCTCGGGCTCGCCGGCTTCCTCTCGGTCCTCGAGGACCCTCCGTACAACTACGTCGGGTTCGCCGGCATCATGGGGGCGGCGATCGCGGTCGGGCTGGTCCTCGGGCGGCGGCGTCCGCAGCCGGAGGAACCCCCGCC
>JASHVI010000151.1 GCA_030039525.1 Thermoplasmata archaeon | reverse complement strand
CGGTGCGAATGTGGTAGTCGCTTTCGACCCGAAGGGTGGCCCCGGGGACCACCGACGGAAGAGGCCGCCTCGGTCCTAAGTATCGGGAACCGGGCCCTCCGACGCGTCGTTGGACTGTCCGGCTGGGCCGGTCGCGGGCGGCCGGGGCCGTCACGCCACCCGGCGGACGGGGTCTCGAGGGGGAGACGGAATCGCGGCGAAGAACGGCGCCCGAGATGGCTGGCGGAGCTCCCGTAGAGTCACACAGCTTCGGACCCTGACTACCCCGGAGGAATCGGGTCCCAAACCCCCGAATCCCGGAAATATATGTCAATCTTTATATAAACACAGGCATACCTATGGGCATGCCGAGTCCCGGATCGACGTTCGGCTTGCTCGCGGACCGCACCCGACTGCGGATCGTGGAGCGCTTGCGAAGCGGGGAGCGGACGGTCGGAGCTCTTGCGAGCTCCCTCTCCGTGTGTCAGCCGGGCGTTTCCCGCCACCTACGGATCCTCCACGAGGGGGGACTAGTTCGGGTGCGGGCGGAGGGGCAGCGGCGCTTCTACTCGCTCCGCCGACAGCCGTTCCGGGACCTCGACGAGTGGATGCGCGACTACCGGGACCTCATCGAGGGACGTATGTCCCGCTTGGGGAGACTGGTCGAGGAGGACGCCGGCGAATTCCGCCCTTCCGCTCGGCCGTTCCTGGGAGACTGAGGATGGCGGAGAGAAGCAAGGCCCGCGCGCAGGCGGCCGAGCCGGCCCAGTTCTCGTATCCGGACGACGCGGAGACGCAGATGACCCGGATCTTCCGGGCCCCCCTCGCCAAGGTGTTCCGACTCTGGAACGACCCGGCCACCATTCCGGCGATCTGGGACGACGATCCCACGAAGGTGACGATCGAGAAGTTCGAGTATCGCGTCGGGGGCAAGTTCACGATCCGAGTTCGCGGCGAGGGGGACTCCTCGAATCGCTTCTTCGGGGAGTTCCTCGAGATCGTGGCCGACCGCCGGATCGTGACCGCGTGGCGCTCCAGCTCGGTCCGCGATGGAGGGGTGGTCCAGACCGAGGAGTACGAACCGGTCGGCACCTCGACCCGGTTGACCATCCGATGGAAGCGCGTCCGGAGCACCGGCCCCAGCCGGATGGCCGGGCCCAGCTTCGAAGCGATGATGAACGCGCAGTGCATCACGTTCGACCGGATCCTCGCGGAGGCCCAGGACTGACCCATGTCGCAGACTCCCTCGAAGCTGCAGCGGGACGCGGCGCACAACATCGTGACGAAGTACCTCAAGGTCCGGCCCGGGGAGAACGCGATCGTCGAATCGTGGGACCACACGCTGCCGTTCTCGGTCGCGATGGTCGACGCGATCCGACGGGCCGGCGGCCGGACCCTCCACATCCAGGAGGACGAGGACGCGTGGTGGCGCGCGATCGACCGGCGTCAGAGCAGGCTGCTGGGCCGGACCAGCGCTCCGGAGTGGGCGGCCTTGAAGGCGACGGACCTCTATGTCCACTTCTGGGGGCCCGCCGACACGGACCGGCTCGAGAAGATCCCCGAGAAGACCTTCGACGCGGCCCTCGACTGGTTCTCGTCGTGGTACGAGGTCGCCCGAAGATCAGGCCTCCGCGGGGCGCGGGTGACCCTCGGGTTCGCGACGGAGGGGCGCGCACGCCAGTGGGGCCTCGACCGAGCGGAGTGGGAGGAGAAGATCCTGCGCGCCTGCCTCACCGACCCGAAGGAGACCGCGGCCCGGGGGGCACGGCTCTCCCGCGCGCTTTCGCGTGGGCGCAAGGTACGGATCACCCACGCGAACGGGACCGACCTGGAGGTCGGGCTGGCCGGTTTCACCCCGAGGTTGCAGGACGGGACCCCTCACCCCCGGAACCCGAACTACGGCCCCAGCGACATGCTGGGGCAGATCCCCGGAGGACGCCTCGACGTGGCCCTCGACTCCCGGACCGCCGAAGGGCGCATCCACGCGAACCGTCGGACCAACATCTGGTGGCGGTGGGACTCTGGGGGGACGCTCGAGTTTACCGATGGACGGCTCACGGCGCACCGCTTCGAGGAGGGTGGGAGGGAGTTCGATCTCCGGTACCGGGTCGGCACGGCGGGGAAGGACCGCACCGGTTCCCTGATGTTCGGGCTCAATCCGGCGGTCCGGGACGTCCCGAACCTCGAGACCGTCGAGGCCGGCAACGTGACCCTCACCCTCGGGAGAAACGGCCACCTGAAGGGAAGGAACCCTTCGAACTTCATGAGCTGGGTCTCGCTCGCGGGCGCCGACGTGGCGATCGACGGGACGCCCGTCGTCCGCGCTGGAAGGCTCCTCTAAGCCCCTCGGGTCGAGCGTCGCCCCCGAGGCCGAACGTCGACCCGCGATCGTCTCGATCGCCGTCCCGGCCCCGCGGCGCGCCTCGGGGGTCTCGCGGCCGCTACGTCTTCGGCTCGTAATGGACGGCCAGCACTCCGGTCGTGAACGATTGGCAGCTGACCAGCCGGAGCTGATGGCGCTCCTTTTGGTCCTTGAACAGCGGTCGGCCCGCCCCGAGGATCACCGGCACGATGCGGATGCGGAACTCGTCGATCAGCCCATCCCGCAGCAGGGAGGAGACCACGCTCGAGCTCCCGAGCACCAGCAGGTCCCGCCCGGCGCGTCGCTTCAGGTCGAGCACGAGCTCCTTCGTCGGCGCGGGAAGGATCGTCGTGTTCTCCCACGCCGTCGTCTTCAGGGACTTCGAAAAGACGATCTTGGCAGAGCCGTTCAGGTGACCCGCGATCTCGGCCATGTTCGTGCGGGCCCACTCCGAGGGCCAGAACTCGGCCATGCCTTCGAAGGTGACGCGGCCGAACAGGATCGTGTCGGCTCGCCGAAGCATCTCGAGGGACCAGGCCTCCCCCTCGGCCCGGTTGAAGCCCTCCACTTGGGTGAACCAATCAATCTCCCCGTTCGCGTCCGCGAGATAGCCGTCGAGGGAGATCAGCGCATCCACGATGATTCGGCGCATCACGGCTGGAAACCGGTGCTCCCATATCTAGCCGACAAACCCCCTTGCCGGCCTCTCGGAGCGGTGGGGCCGTCCGCCGGGGTAGAGCGGAGCCCCGTCTCGGCCTTCTCGCGACGAACTTGCAGGCGCTTCGAACTGCCGTTGAAATAGCCACGCGAGAGTCTGGGGACCGTGGACGAGGTAGAGTCGATTCGAAAGTGGTTCGCCTACAACACGATGGCCGACGGCGGATACATTGAGACGCTCGGCAAGCTGCCTCCCGAAGAGTTGACGCGCGACCGCGGGGCCTCGTATCCGACGCTCGTCGAGATCCTGAAGCACTCGCTGGACGGAACCTCCTCGTGGATCGAGCGCCTGTCGGTCCTGTTTGGACCGGCCCTGCGTCAGCCGCGCTGCTCCGAGCGACCGACCGTGCAGGAGCTAAGGGATTACCACGAGGCCACCGGGCGTCAGATCGAGCAGTTTTTCGCACGGATCCGGCCCGAGCACCTTGACCGCAACTTCCTCGTGCCGAAACTGCCTCCCTGGTGGGATGAGGACTTTGAGGCACCGGTTCGAGGAACGCTCCTGCACATCATCGAGCACGCACTGCAACACCGAGGGGAGCTGAACGCGCTCCTCTGGCAGATCGACGTGGAGCCCCCGATCCTGGATTGGGTGGCGTTCGAGGAGGCGGCCGCGAAGTCCGCGTAGATCGGGGACTCCAAGGGTCGCTCGCCCTCAGGGGCTCCCTCGCCGTCGAACCGCTCTTCGCGGGACTCGGAGCATTCGGCAAGCTCTGGGGCTACCCACCCTTCCGTAGGGACACGGTCGCGGGCGAGCAGGTCCACGGCGCGACCGACAGCCGCCATTCCCGGTCTACGGACCCACGATCCGGCAGGGGCTGAGGACTCCCGCGACGTGCGGGAGCGGGTCGCCCCCTCGATTCCGGGCGAGTTCCTCGCGTGGAACGCGAGGATGATTATCCGCGGGTCGCCACGTCTCGTCGATGCCGCCGGATCTCGTGGAAGTCGACGGCGTTTGGAAGAACTACGGCGACCGCGTCGCGCTCCGCGGGGTCCACTTCGCCCTTCGATCCGGTGAGGCGGTCGGGTACCTCGGGCCGAACGGCGCCGGCAAGTCCACCACGCTGAAGCTGCTCGCGGGGATCTCCCGTCCGACCCGCGGCTCGCTCCGCATCCGGGGCGTCGACCCTTCGACGGACCGAGTACGCGCCCTCCAGCGTACTGGCGCCCTGGTCGAGACGCCCGCCGTTCCCGCGTACGTGACGGGGTCCGACCTGTTGGAGTTCGTCGCCCGGGTGCGGGGAGTCGCCTCCGCGGAGCGTCGGGCCGCGGTGCGACACGCGGCGGAGGTGACGGGCGTGGTCGAGACGCTCGATCGGCCGTACGGGGCGCTCTCGACCGGCGTCGCGCGCCGGGTCCTGTTGGCCGCGGCGCTCGTCGGGGACCCGGAACTGCTCCTGCTCGACGAACCCACGCTGGGGCTCGACCCCGCCGCCCGCGAGGACCTCCGTCGCATGCTGCGGCAACTCGCGAAGAACGGCCTCACCCTCCTCCTCTCCACCCACCTCCTCGAGGACATCGAGTCGGTCTGCGACCGCGTCCTCTTCCTCCGGGACGGACTTCTCGTCGGGGACGAACCCGTCCGACCCGAGACCCCGGAGGTCGGCGGCGCGGAGTCCCGGCGGCTGGCACTTCGGTTCGGTGCGGACGTGAGCGAGGCATCCCTGCGGGCCGCCCTCGGGCCGGAGGCCGAGTTGACCCTCCTCGGCCCGAGGGAGGCGCTCGTCCGGTTCGGCGGCGGGGACCGCGCCCAGGGAGAGCTGCTCGCGCGGGTGATCCGCGCGGATCTTCCCCTGCTGACGGCGTCCCCGCCCGCGTCGGACCTCGCCCGCCGGTATCTCGAGCGGATCGGCCGGGAGGAAGCGACGTGACGGCCCCGACGACCGCATTTCTCCCCAACGCCGGTTGGGAACTGACCCGGCTCCGGCGGTCGAGGAGGCTCTGGCTCCTTCTCATCCCCGCGGTCGCGGGTCCGATCGGGAGCACGACGGCCGACCTGTACCTCCGCGTTCCCTCGACGGGGACGGCGCAGGTGCTCGGACTCCTCATCACGGCCGGCCTCGGGGCCCTCATCACCCTCGACCTGGTCGCGCTCGCCGCCGGGGAGGAGCTCGCCCTCCGGACCCACTACCTGACCTTCGCTCTCCCCCAGCCTCGTGGCCAGGCTCTGGCCGGACGACTCGCCCTTGTCGTGGCCGCCGTCCTCGCCTCGTACGCCCTCGGGGCCCTGCTGGTCCTCGAGCTGAGCGCCGCGGTCGTCTCGACGGTGGTCGGAGCCCCGGCGCCGATCCTCTCCCCCGCGCACCTGGCCGTGGGGGCCGCGGCGCTTCTCGTCTTCCTCGCCGGCGTGACCGCCGCGGCGGCGTCAACGACCCGCAGCGCCGCCCAGGCGCTGGTCGCCGGAGTTCTCGCCGGCGTCGTCGTGGCCGGGCTTGCGAGCCTTTTGCTCCTGCAAGGCCGACTCACCGAGTGGTTCACGGTGGGGCTCGCCGTCGGAGGGGTCGCGGGATTCGGATGGTCCCTCGAGGCGTATCGACGGATCGACAGCTAGCGCCCCGGGGTCGGGGGTCGGGCAGCAAGCGCCCCCGCGCGAACCGGACTGCCGGGGAGCGCGGTCCTTCGACGGACTCCCGCCGCCGTCGGGCGCGCCGCCGAAGCCTCCGCAGCGAGCGCCGGCCCGCGCCCTCCACGTCCCGAACGTCCGCCCGGCACCGGGGTTCTACGAGGGGTCCCGGCGGTTGTAAAACAGTACTTACACTAAGTTCAAATATAAGTTAAATTGTGTTAAACGGCGTGCAATCGGCGGAGGCGTCGCGCCCCCCCACCCAGTTCCTCGGCGTCCGGCTGACGTCCGAGGAGCTCGATCGTCTCGACCGGCTCCGGCAGACCCTGGAGAGTCCGACCCGTTCCGACGCGGTGCGCGCGCTCCTGCGCGCGGCGGACCGGCTCTCCGAGCCGCGCCTCGAGCTTCCGGCGGCGATCGAGGCCCAACTGGAGGAAGTGGTGGACGACGGCTGGGCCTCGGACCGGGAGGGGGCGCTCACCCTCCTCCTGAACCTCGGCCTCTCCGAGCTTGCCAGGGTCCACGCGGAGCGGTTGCCCGGACTGCACCGCCGCGCGAGGGACCTCGGCGACCGGAGCTCGGCGCGGCGTCGCGCCGATCGCGAGGGACGGGGGCTCCTCGAGCGCTAGCTCCCCACCAGAACGGGGGTAACCGAATTGGAGACGTTGGGGGTCGCCTGGAGCGAGCGGAGCGGATTCATCTGCCGGCTGTGCCGTCAGGACGCCAAGCATAATGAGGTGCTGCACATCTCGTTCTGCCCCGTCCACGGACTGAACTCGCCGCTCGACGTCCTGCCGTGGCGACCGGAGGCTCGTTTCCCACGCGGCTCTACACCCGTACCGGGGATCGGGGCGACACCGGCCTTGCTGGCGGCGCGCGCGTAGCGAAGGAATCGCCGCGCATCCGGGCCTTCGGCTCGCTCGACGAGCTGGGGGCCACCCTCGGCCTGGCGGCCGCCCGGCTGCCGGAGAGCGCGCGATCCGAGCGAGACCTCGTCACGCGCCTGCAGCACGAGGTCTTCGTCGCGATGTCGGAGCTCGCCGCGGCTCCGGGCGGGCCCGCACCGGCCCACCGGATCGAGACGCGCCACGTCGTCCGGCTCGAGCAGGAGCTCGACCGGTACACGGCCGCCCTCCTCCCGCTCACCGGGTTCGTGCTCGCGCGCGGGGAGGGGGGAGGCGCCGAGCTGCACCTCGCGCGGACCGTCGCCCGCCGATCGGAGCGCGAGCTCTGGGCGCTCCACCGCGAGGAGCCGGTCCGCGCCGAACTCGCGAGCTGGCTCAACCGCCTCTCCGATCTCCTCTTCGCCCTGGCCCTCACGGTGAACCGGTCGCAGCACGTCGTCGAGATCTCGCCGGACTACGCGGTGTAGGCCGCGCCCCGACGATGGAGATCGGGGTCGTCGGGAAGCCGAACGTCGGCAAGTCGACGCTGTTCAACGCGCTCACGCTGATGGACGCCGCGATGGCCCCGTACCCGTTCACGACCCTCACGGCGAACCGGGGCATGGCCGCCGTGCGGGTCCCCTGCCCGCACGTGGAGCGCGGGAGCCCCTGCACCCCGGGGAACGCCGCCTGCCGGGACGGCATCCGATGGGTGCCGGTGCGGCTCCTCGACGTCCCGGGCCTCGTCCCCGGGGCCCACGAGGGCCGGGGCCTCGGCTCGAAGTTCCTCGACGAGCTCCGGGCGGCCGACGGGTTCGTGCAGGTCGTCGACGCCTCGGGGGCGACGACGAGCGAGGGGACGCCGGCGCCCCCCGGGAGCGTCGAGCCCGGGGAGGAGGTCCGGTGGCTGGAGGAGGAGCTCGTCGCCTGGATCGCCGAGATCCTCGGCCGGGACTTCGATCGACACGCCCGGTCGGTGGAGCTCGAGGGCCGGCCCGTCGAGGAGTTCCTCGCGGAGCGGCTCACCGGGCTCGCGATCGGGCCGACCCGGATCGCGGCGGCCCTTCGGGCGGTGCCGCTCGACCGCCTCCATCCGAGCCACTGGACCGCGGCCGACCGGCGGGCCTTCGCCCAGGCGGTGCTCGACGCCTCGAAGCCCCGGCTCGTCGCCGCGAACAAGTGCGACCGGATCGACCCCGAGCGGGCCGGCCGCCTCGCGGAGTCGCTGGCGCCGCTGCCGGTCGTCCCGACCGCCGCGGAGGCGGAGCTGACGCTTCGGCGAGCGGCGCGGGCGGGGCTCGTGGAGTACCGGCCGGGGGACGCCGCGTTCCGCGTGGCCCCGAGCGCCGCGCTCTCCGAACCGCAGCGGCGGGCCCTCGACGGGATCGCCGCCCTCCTCGAGCGCTGGGGGTCCACCGGCGTCCAGGCGGCCCTCGAGCGGACGGTCTTCGACCGGCTCGGCCAGATCGTCGTCTTCCCGGTCGAGGACGAGACCCGCTGGACCGACTCGAAGGGGCGCGTGCTCCCGGACGCCTTCCTGGTCCCGTCGGGCACGCCGGCCCGCGCGCTGGCCTACCGGATCCACACCGACCTCGGCGAGCACTTCGTGCGGGCCATCGACGGTCGCACCCACCGCGCGCTCTCCGCCGAGCATCCGCTCGAGGCCGGGGCCGTCGTGCGGATCGCGGCCCGCAAGTAGGCCCGCGCGCCGGCGCGCGGCGGCTCAGAGCAGCCGGGCGCCGTCCGCGGCGGGCAGGACGGAGAAGGCGCTCGCCCCCGCGCTCCGGAGCCTCCGCACCGTCTCGATCTCGCGGCCCGGCTTCGGCAGGGCGACGACCGAGCCGCCCCGCCCGGCCCCGGTGAGCTTCTCCCCCACGCACGTCGGCGCCGCCGCCTCGAGCAGCGCTTCGAGCCGGGGGTGGGAGACCCCGACCTCCCGGAGCAGCGACTGGTTCTCGCGCATGCTCGCGCCGACGGCCTCGCGATCCTCGCCGACGAGCGCGGCGATACCGCGCTGCGCGACCTCTCGGAACCGGTCGAGCAGCTCCGGTCCGTCCGGCCGGGCCAGACGCTGGCCGACGGCCTCGACGGCCGGCGCGGTCGCCCGCGCGACCCCCGTGTCCGCGACGACCCATCCCCATCCCGGGTTCGGCACCCTTCGAACGGTCCACGTCCGCGAGGGACCCCGGACCTCCCAGAGCAGCGTGCCGACCGTCGCGTTCAGCGCGAGGAACCCGCCGGCCACGGCCGCCGACGTGTCCCCCGGACTCCCGACACCCTGCGCCTCGCGCTCGACCTCGTAGGCGATCTGCGCCAGCTCCGGCCGGCCGACGCCGCCGCCCAGCGCGCCGAGGGCGGCCGAGAGGGCCGCGACGAAGGCCGCGGAGGAGCCCAGCCCGGCGGCCCGGGGGAGCCGCGTCACCGAGCTGAGCTCGAGCCCCCCCTCGGTTGGCGCGAGGCGCTCGAGCCCCCGGGCGAGGTACGGGTTGCTCCGGAGGGCGCCCGCGTCGCCGTTCAGGGTCGTCCGTTCCCCCCGTTGCACGATCAGCTGGGTCCGTAGGTCGAGGGCGAAGAGCAGCTCGGGGGCCCCGTGCACCACGGCGTGCTCCCCGAGGACGATCGCCTTTCCGGGGGCGCTCGCCGAGATCGGAAGCGGGGCCGCCGGGATCCCGTCGAGGGCCTCCGTCACCGCGACCCCCCTCCGTGGGTCCGCACCCGCTTGCCGCGGCGCTGCGGGACGATCGATGCGCGGGCCTCGGGCCAGCGTCCGGGCGGCGGGATCCCTCGGAGCCGCTCGAGGAGGATGGCGAGGGCGGCGACCTCGCTGTGGGGCTGGTGGCCCACCGCGAGGTTGACGTCGGCGAGGCCGTAGAGCTCCGCGGGCACCTTCGCTCCGCCGACGATCGCGAGGATCCGTCGCTCCTTCCGAAGGCGGGGGAGCACCCGCTCGATCGGCTCCCCGTACATCGTGAGGTGGGCCCGCGTCCCGTCGAACTCCCGGATCGCCCGACGGTAGTCGGCGATCCCGAGGACCTCGAACCCCCGCCCCCATCGCTCGGAGACCGCGGCGAGCCGGGCGGCGAGCTCGGGGTCCGGGGGATGGAGCAGGAGCCGGCGGGCGCCGAGGGCCCGGGCGGTCAGGGCAAGGTGGGTCGTGAGACGGGGGTCCCGGCCCGGACGGTGTCCGACCCGCAGCACGTCGATCTCCGGGGGGACGCGACCGGTGCGCGACGCCCGGAGCCCGAGATCGGACCGACCACGCTCGGGGGGGACGCGGGACGACACAGCGGAGCTCGGCCCCGGAGCCCCGGGTAGAGGTTTAACTGGAAGGTCCGGATTCCCCCCTCGGGTCGCCCGGACCGGCGGACGGAGAGGGTCGCCGTCGGCGGGGACCCGCGAGCGAAGATGGCGGCCCCTCGAACGACCCCGGACCCTGGAAGAACGATCGACCGAGCTCGCCGGAACCGGAGCCACCTCCGCGGGAGCTCCGTCGTCGGGGGAGCCCTCGGGCTGGCGCTCCTCATGACGCTCTCCGGCGCCGCGTCGGCCTCGGCGGCGCATGCCCCGTTCAAGGGGAAGGCGGAGTACTTCAACGACGCCCTGTTCAACGGCTGCTACACGCTGAAGACCCCGGTGAAGCAGCACATGGAC
>JASHVI010000014.1 GCA_030039525.1 Thermoplasmata archaeon | reverse complement strand
GTCGTCAACTCCCTGTCCCTCCAGTGGGTCTCCCTCGGGGGGGCGGGCTCTCGGGCCGGGACCCCGAACTCGTCAGGCCGTAGAGCGGCACCCAGGTAGGCGGGATTCAAGTCGTCGCTTAAGTAGAGAGGCGACGGTCTGTAGTCTCGCTGGTTCCGATGCCCGAGGGGGTCGCCGCTGCGGCTCTGGGTCAGCCGACTCCGCCGGCCCTGCCTACGAAAAAGGAGCTCGCTGACGGGCTGGCGGAGCTGTCCGCCCTCCTTTCGCTCACCTCGTCGTACTACGCTAGGATTTCGAGGGTCGCTGATCGACCGACGCTTAGGGCCGTCCAGGCTGCGTCCGCTACGCCGGCGTCGCTATTGGCCGCGTCCGAGCTCCTCAAGGCGGAGGACCGAGCGAGCCTGCTGGGCGTCTTCATCCGGGCAAACGCTCTAGGTCCCCAGCTTGCGCAATTTGGGAACCTTCCGCCGCCCGCTCGGACCGTTGCACTCGCTGAACTCGACTCGATTGCGGCGGACATGAAGGCATTGGCCGCGAAGCTCGGCCACCGCAAGTAGGCCCTCGATGGAGCTTCCCGCCGAGAGTTCCGCCCTCGCCCTCCGTCGGAGGGACTGGGGCCCGTCGGCCATCGAAGCGGCTCCCGCGGGCACCATCCTCGGGCGGCCCGTCACCCCGAGCGAGGGAGGTCAGAACCGGAGCGATCCGTGGGCCGGCGCGGCGTTGGTCGCCCAGCTTGGCGAGCTGCTCTACCGACAGGCGAGTGAGAGTCCGCCGGTTCTCTCGCTCGTGCATGGATTCGCCCTAGGAGCTGCCCTCGCCACGCTGAGACGCGATGCATTCGAGGTTCCGAGTGCCGCATGGGAGTCGGTTCCAGTTCGTGGGGACGCCGCGCTTGCCCGACTACCGAGACACCTTCGAGCCGGCCTCGAAGATCAACACGTCGCCATTACTCCGGATGGCCGAATCCTAGCTCAGGCACCGAGCCTTACGGAGTTGAACCGGATCCTAGCGGCTCTACCTCCGGTCGAGGATTACTTCGTTACTCAAGTAGGGAAGGAGTCGCTCCTGACGATCGGGTAGGCTCGCCTTGGTCGCGATCCAACTCACGTTCGGGGATTACTGCTCCGTTCACGTCGAAGCGAGGGTGCCGAGGAGCCCGCTCCGGCAGACGGCGCTGGTCGACACCGGGCTGGTACGTGAGGGCTGCGGGCTGATTTTGCCCGCGCCTTTGGCCCCCGAGAGCGTGAAGGGGTCCATTTGGCTCAAGGTCGGAGATGGCAGGAAGGTGCCCGCCCGATACGCCCCGAACGGCACGATTGTTCGCATCGGGAACCACCGGCTCGTCGCTCCGGTTCAGACGGGGGTGGCTTTCCTCGGCGACCAAGCCCTCCTCGGCATGGACGTCATTCGTCGTGGAGTCCTCAGAGTTGACGGACCGAACCGCAGCGCCTCCCTCGAGCTCGTTTAGCCGGGAACGACTCCGGCGACGGGAGCCGCCGGAGTCGTAACTTCGAGTCCTACCTCGAAACTCGGCCGAGACCGACACCGAAGGCGGATGCCTCAGCTCAGCGGCCGATGCCGGCCGACGTGGGCCTGACAGGCTCGAGACCGCCACCGGCGGCACGAACGCTTATGCTCGGGGGACCGCTCCGGCGCTCCGTGGGCGACCAGGACCTGACCGAGTCCCTGGCCGGGCAGGGCTACCAATTGACCGGTCGCCACAGCGCGGTCAAGCTCTGCTACTGGACCAAGGAGTCGCTCACGCGCGGCCGGGACTGCTACAAGGGCCGCTTCTACGGGATTCAGAGCCACCGGTGCCTGCAGATGTCGCCGGCGATCGACTCCTGCAACCTGCACTGTCGGTTCTGCTGGCGCAGTCAGGGCTGGGAGAACGACGAGATGATGACCGAGTACGACGACCCCGAGGTCCTCCTCGACCGCTCCATCGAGGCGCAGCGCCGGATCCTCTCGGGCTTCAAGGGCGATGCCGCCGTGCCCCGGGAGCGCTGGGAGGCGGCGCAGCTTCCCCGGCACGTCGCGATCTCACTGACCGGGGAACCGACCCTGTACCCGAAGATGAACCGGTTCCTCGCCCTCTGTGCGGAGCGGGGGATCACCACCTTCCTCGTCACGAACGGGACGAACCCGGAGGCGCTCGCCGCGATGGACCCGCTCCCGACGCAGCTGTACGTCTCCGTCACCGCGCCGAACGCCGAGATCTTCCGGCGGCTCACGGCGCCGAGCGATCCGCACGCGTGGGAGCGGCTCCGCGAGTCGCTCGAGATCGTCCGCGGGCTTCGGACCCGGCGCGTCGTCCGGCACACCCTGGTCCGGGGATGGAACCTCGGCTGGGTCGACCGGTACGCGGAGCTGGACGGGATCGCCCGGCCGGATTTCATCGAGCCGAAGGGGTACGTGTACATGGGGCGGTCGCGCCAGCGGCTCGGCCGGGGGAACATCCCGGAGCACGCGGAGATCCGCTCCTTCGCGGCGGAGCTGGGCCGTCGCCTCGGCTACCCCGTGCTCGACGAGTCGGAGGACTCCAAGGTCGTCCTGCTCGGGCGGGAGGGGGTCTCGCGGTTCCTTCCGGGGCTCTCGGAGGGACCCGGCGATCCCCTCGCCGCGGTCGCCCCGGACCCGCTCGGGGGCCTCGCGTAGCGGCCCCCGCCCGCCGAGGAAGACGGGCTTCGGCCGGCGGTCGGCAAATGGAAAGGTCTTTGACCCTCGCCGGTTACAAAGCGGCCGGCCCCAACGGGCGTCGTGCGACTCCATGCGGAAGTATACGGGAACTTGGGCCCGACGGGCGATCACCGGTCTCGCGTTCACGGCGGCCATCCTCTCGATGGTCGTGCCGGGAAGCGTCTTCGCGGAGAGCACCGCCCCGGTGCCCGTCGTCCCGGCGCACCTCCCCGTCGCCGCGCCCGGAGCCGCCTCGGCCCCGGTCGTCGCGCCCGCCTCCGCGTCCTCTTCCCCGGTCCCGAACCCGCCCCCCGGGGTGACCTTCGGCTCCTCCCCGGCCGTTGCCGCGAGCGAGTGGGCCAACGTCACGACCACCCCGACGACCGGCCCGGCGCCGAGGTACGGCGCGGCGATGGCCTACGACGGCAAGGACGGCTACTCGGTCCTGTTCGGCGGGGTGCCGATCGGGAAGGGCTACTACTACAACGACACCTGGGAGTGGAAGAGCGGGGCCTGGGTCAACGTCACGAAGGTCGTCAGCGGCAAGATCGTCGGCGCCCCCCCAGGGCTCGCCTTCGCGGACCTCGCGTACGACACGGCGCTCAGCGAGCTGATCCTCTTCGGCGGGGTGGTCCGGGGATCGGGCAGCGCCTCGACGACCGGCGCCTACACGAACTACACGTGGGCGTTCTCCGGGGGCACCTGGACCAACCTCACGAGCTCCGCCGGCGCGGCGCCGGAGCCCCGGTTCGACTCCACGATGGCCTACGACATCGCCTCGAACGAGATGGTCCTCTTCGGGGGGGCCGTCGGCGACGCGCCGACCGCGGCGAGCGCGAAGGCGATCCAGCGGACCTGGGTCTTCTCGAGCTCCGGCGTCTGGAGCAACATCTCCTCCTCGCTCAGCGTCCAGCCGACGGCGCGCGACGAGGCCTCGATGGCCTACGACGCCGCCGAGAAGGAGGTCGTCCTGTTCGGCGGCACCGGCCCGAAGGACCGGATCCTGAACGACACCTGGATCTTCCGCGGGGGGAAGTGGGAGAACATCACCTCCTGGTCGAAGATCCAGCCGGACGGCTCGACCTTCGGGGACGAGGAGGGGCTCCGAGGCGCGCAGATGGTCTACGACGCGAGCGAGCAGACCCTCGTGCTCTGGGGCGGCCAGGACATCGCCGGCCAGAGCCTCACCAGCATCGACGACATGAGCAACGAGACCTACATCTTCGGCTCCCAGAACTGGACGAACGTCACCCCCATGGTCGGGTACCCGGCCTGGTTCAACGGGACCTTCATGGGGGCCGCCGACTACGACAACGCGAGCAACGTCTGCCTGTTCGACACCGGGGAGCTGTTCTTCAACCCGTTCCAGACGGGCTCCAGCAACTTCACCTGGGACTTCCAGTGGTCGAACATCTCGGTGACCCTCAGCGACAACCGGACCAACTCCGAGGTCCCGATCAACGAGGAGGTCATCTTCAACGCCACCGTCCACGGCGGTACCTGGAGCTACTCGTTCAGCTACACGAAGCTCCCGCCGGGCTGCTCCAGCCAGAACGTCTCGGAGCTGGACTGCGTGCCGACCTCGACCGGGATCTACAACGTCACCGTCGCGGTCACCGACGCCGACGGCGTGATGGGCACCGCGCTCGTCGAGATCACGGTCTTCGAGAAGCTGACGCCGACCCTCGCGATCGATCCGGACGACATCGACGAGGGCTCCGTGGTGTACTTCAACACCTCGATCGTGGGCGGCGCGGCCACGGGCGGCCACACGTACTCCTTCGCGGGGATGCCGAGCGGCTGCTCGAGCACCGACGCCGCCTCCTTCTCCTGCACCCCGAAGACGAACGGGAGCTTCGACGTCGTGGAGACCGTCGAGGATTCCGTGCACGACATCGCGACGACCAACGGGACGCTCACCATCCACCCGAAGATGGCGGTCACGCTGACCCGGTCGGCCAGCGAGATCGAGGGGCTCCAGACCCTCTACCTGAACGCGACCGCGAGCGGGGGCGACCCGGCCTATGGGTTCGCGTGGACGGACCTCCCGTCGGGCTGCACCTCCTCGGACGTCGCGAGCCTCGTCTGCGTCCCCCTGGCCGCCGATGACGGGACCTTCACCCCGACGGTCACCCTCTCCGACCAGACCGCCACGACGAAGAACGCCAGCGTCACCGTCCGCGTCTGGCCGGAACTGACCGCCCAGACGACCGTGACCCCGCTCGCGGCCCACGAGCCGTTCACGGTGAGCTTCTCGTCGATCGTCTCCGGCGGGGACCCTCCGTACCTCGTGACCTGGCTCCTGTTCGGCAGCTACCAGGAGCACGCGAACGCCACCTTCGACTTCACGACGGCGATCACGCCGGGCAACTACACCTTCCTCTACTGGGCCAACGACTCCTTGACCGGCTCGGTCACCGCCTCGGCGACCGTCGATGTCGAGGCGCCGATCCCCGGGATGAACGCCTCGATCGCGGTGGACCCGTCCTCGATGAAGGCCGACGTCGGCGAGCCCGTGACCTTCACGGCCTCGGCGACCGGCGGGCTCCCGGGGCCGAGCGGCTACAGCTACTTCTGGTCCCCGGTCTCCGGCTGCACGGCCGCGGGCTCGGTCTTCAGCTGCCTACCGGAGGTCGCCGGGTTCATCTACGCGACGGCGATCATCAACGACTCCGTCAACGACTCCCGGACCGTCAACGCGCAGGTCTCCGTCAGCCCGCGCCTCGGCGTGAGCGCGTCGGAGACCTCGTCGAGCGCGACCTGCGGGCCGGAGACGGTCAACCTCACCGCCTCGCCGAGCGGCGGGACCCGTCCGTACTCCTTCGCCTGGACGTTCCCCGGCGGGGCGACGGCGAACGGGACGACGGTCTCGCACTACTTCGCGACGCCGGCCAACTACTCGGTGGGGGTGGTGGTCACCGACGGGACGGGGACCGTGAACGCCTCCGTCACCTACGTCGTCATCGGCACCTGTTCGTCGACCATGTCGAGCAGCGCCCTCTCCCCGCTCGACGACATCGGGCTGGCCGTCGTGGTGATCGTGATCGTGGCGCTGGTGCTCGCGGTCGTGA
Source organism: Thermoplasmata archaeon (assembly GCA_030039525.1). Classification (GTDB taxonomy): domain Archaea; phylum Thermoplasmatota; class Thermoplasmata; order Lutacidiplasmatales; family UBA184; genus Lutacidiplasma. The sequence goes on along the minus strand of JASHVI010000014.1, from coordinate 8,102 downwards.
TGCGCCGGCGGGGCGGCGGCGAGGACGAGGCGGCGGCGCCTCCCGAGCCCGAGCCCCCGGCGGCTCCGCCGAGCGAGGACGGCGAGTACATCTACGGCTCGGACCGGCCGATCTCCGGTGACTCCTTCGCGGTCGGACCTCAGGAATCCTGGCCCCCGGGGGAGGCCCCGGAAGGACCCGGCGGCCCGTCGCCCTAGCGGGTCACGCGGACCTCGCGTCCGTTCCGGGGCCCGAAGCTCCGGGCCCATCCCGGCACGTCGGGCCAGAGCCCCGACCGAGCCGAGGGGCCCGCAGCGCCGGCCCTTTCGGTAGCATTCGGGCGTCGGGGCTCTGGCGGGCGCGAGCGCGACCGCGGGTCCCGCGAAAGATCAGATCACCGGAGTGCGCCGCGCGGGGCTCGGGACCCCGACTGACAAGGCTCTCGCGCCGGTCAGAACCGCCAGCTCAGGACCTCGACGAAGATCGCGGCCCCGATGCCCAGGATGAGCACCACGTAGGGATCGATCTTGAGCGCGCGGCTCTCCTCCATGTCATAGTATTGGATGAGGCCCGCGGCGGAGTGGAAGCCGCTCTTCTTGCTGTCCGGCATCGACGCTCCCCCGAAGCCGGGCGGTCCTATTTAACGCAGGCGAGCGGGCCGGTCAACCGGGCCCGCCGGAGAGGCCGCCGAACCGGCCCTCCTCGAGGAGGTCCACGGCCGCGTCGCGCAGCGCCGAGCTCAGGAGGGAGCTCCCGCCGGAGAGGAATCGCTCGAGGAAGGGCCGGGGGGGCGCCGCCCGAACGGTCCGGGAGGCCGCGATGCCGGTCATGCGGGAGAGCTCCTCGAGCGCCTCCTCCCGGTCGCCGAGCCGATCGACGAGGCCGAGCTCGAGGGACCGGCGACCGGTCCAGAACTCGCCGGTGGCCAGCGCCTCGATCTCCGGGATGGGCCGGTGCCGTGCCTGCGCGACGAGGGCGATGAAGCTCCGCTGGCTCTCGTCGGTCACCGCCTGGACCTTGGCCCGCTCCTCGTCGGTGAGCCCCCGGAGGCCCTGGAACGCGTCCTTGTGCCGTCCGGCGTGCACGAGCTCCACGTCGATCCCGAGCTTCTCCAGAAGGCCCCGGACCGCGAGGTGCGGGTGCACGACCCCGATCGATCCGACGATGCTGTCCGGATAGGCGAAGACGCGACGCGCCCCGACGGCGGCCATGTAGCCCCCGGAGGCGCCGAGGCTCCCGATCGAGGCGACCACGGGCTTCTCCGCGTCGAGCCGCTTCGCCGCGAGGTAGAGGTCGAGGGAGGGGATCTCCGCGCCGCCGCCGCTCGAGATGTCGAGGAGGACCCCCCGGATCCGTCGAGCGCGTCGGAGCGCTCCAGGAGCCGGACGAACGGCTCGGCGGTACGCTCCCGGATGGTGCCGCGGAACTGCACGTGGGCGAGACGGTCGCGCATGCCGGGCCATCGCCCCGACGGTATTTGGGCGGACGCTGGCGCGGCCGTCCCCGGGTCCGGGGCTCAAATAACGCTCCTTCCTCCCTCTCCTCGATGCCGCGCACTGCGTCGCCGCCCCCCGACGGGGCGCCCGTCGCCCTCGTGACCGGCGGGGGGACGGGTCTCGGCCTCGCCGTCGCGCGACGGCTCGGGAGGGCCGGCCACCGGCTCGTCCTCGCCAGCCGGTCGAAGGAGCACCTCGCCGATGGAGCGCGCGCGCTGCGGCGCGACGGTGCGGCCGTCCTCACGGTCCCGACCGATGTGCGGGATCCGGCGGCCGTCGACCGGCTGATCGAGACGGTCCGATCGGGGCCGGGTCGGCTGGACGTGCTCGTCAACAACGCGGCCGGGAACTTCGTGTGCCCGACCGAGCGGCTGACCCCCAACGGCTGGCGGGCGGTGGTCGGCATCGTCCTCGACGGCACCTTCTACTGCAGCCGGGCCGCCTTCCCCCTCCTCCGACGGAGCCCGTCGGCCGCGATCGTGAACGTGGTCGCCACCTACGCCTGGACCGCCGGACCCGGGACCGCCCACTCGGCCGCGGCGAAGGCCGGCGTCGTCTCGCTCACCCGCACCCTCGCGGTCGAGTGGGCCCGGTACGGGATCCGGGTGAACGCCGTCGCGCCCGGGCCGGTCCGTACGGAGGGCACCGACCGCCAGCTGTGGGACTCGCCGGAGCGGGTCCGCCGGGTCCGGGCGACGGTGCCGATGGGCCGGTTCGGCCGTCCGGAGGAGATCGCCGAGGCGGTCGCGTTCCTCGCGGGCCCGAACGCCGGGTACGTGTCGGGGGCGGTCCTTCCGGTCGACGGCGCCCAGTGGCTCGGTCGAGGTCCGCTCGCCCTCGATCCCGCGGCTCCGGGTCGCCGCTCGCCTCGCCGAGGCGGGCGAGCTCCCTCCCGCTCGTAGGATCGGGTCGAGGAAGCCCCCGGTCCCCGGGATCTCCCCCGCACGCGCGGGCGACGGTCGGGCTCCTCGAAGGCTTATGGTCCCGGGCGCGTCGGGGGCCCCGGCGGTCGAGGAGGGTGCCGTTTCCCCCATCGATCCGGGCGCTGCCGAGGACGGACCTCGGCGGGGCCGACGTCTACGTGCACGACGGCGGAGGGACCCAGGTGCTCTTCATCGAGCTGCCGGCGGATCGCCCGGCGGTGACGGTCCCCACCCACACGCACGACGTCGAGTGGGGCATCGTGGTCGAGGGCGAGATCGAGATGACCGTCGGGGAGCGCACGGAGCGGCACGGGCCCGGCGCGACGCATCTCCTCCCGGCCGGCCAGCCCCACAGCTTCCGGTTCGCGCCGGGGACCTGCTCGGTCCACTACTTCCCGGAGCGCCGGGTCCCTCTCCCGGGGCGCTCCGGATAGCCGCGGGCGCGGCGTCCGAACCGGCCCGTGCGGCGGTCGGTCGGTCAACCTAAAGAGGCGCCCGCGTGGAGTTCGGAGGCGCGATGGCCGACCCCGACGAGGCGGTGTGGGTCGAGAAGTACCGGCCCCGGACGCTGGCCGAGATGGTCGGCCAGGACTCGGTCGTACCGCTCCTGCGGGCGTACGCCGCGAAGAAGACGCTGCCGCATCTTCTGTTCACCGGGCCCCCGGGGACCGGCAAGACCACCGCGGCGCTCGCGCTCGCCCGGGACCTCTACGGCGACGAGTGGCGGCAGAGCTTCCTCGAGCTCAACGCCTCCGACGAGCGGGGGATCGACACCGTCCGGACGACCATCAAGGAGTACGCGCGGACCTCGGCCCTAGGCTCCGTGGGATTCAAGCTCCTCTTCCTCGACGAGGCCGACCACCTGACCAACGAGGCGCAGGCCTCGCTCCGCCGCCTGATGGAGCGGTACTCGGGAGCCTGCCGGTTCCTCCTCTCGTGCAACTACTCGGCCCGGATCATCGACCCGATCCAGTCCCGGTGCGCGGTCTTCCGGTTCCGCGCCTACTCCCCCGAGCACGTGCGGCGGAGCCTCGAGCGGATCGCCGAGGCCGAGCACAAGACGGTCGAGCCCGCGGCGCTGGAGGCGATCCTCTCGGCGAGCTCCGGCGATCTGCGGCGCGCCACGAACCTTCTCCAGCTGGCCGCGACCTACGCCGACCCGGTCACCGAGGCGACCGTCCGGGAGGTCGCGACGGCCCCGATGCGGACTGAGGTCGAGGGCCTCGTCGGCGCGGCGCTCTCCGGAGACTTCCTCGGCGCCCGCCGGCGCCTCTACGCGCTCTTCACGGAGCGAGGCGCCTCCGGCGACGAGATCCTCCGGGCGCTCCACGCCTTCGTCCCGGAGATCCCGGAGCGCCAGATGGCCCCCGCGGAGAAGGTCCGCCTGCTCGACTTCCTCGGCGAGGTCGACTTCCGCCTCTCGCAGGGGGCGGGGGAGCGGATCCAGCTGGAGAGCGTGCTCGCGCGCCTCGTCACCCTGCGCTCCGGCGGGAGGTCGGGCGCCTGACCGCGCAGCGGAGCGTCCACGAGAAGCCCGTCGTCTTCCGCCGGGCCATCGCCCGGGGCGCGCTCCGGGTGGCCCCGGCGACGCGGCGCGCGGTGCGCGCCGGCCGCGTCGCGAAGGGGGACCCGGTGGCCGCCGGGGAGATCGCCGGCCTCGCGGCCATGAAGCGGACCGCCGAGCTGATCCCGCACTGTCACTCCGTTCCCCTCACCGGGAGCCGCGTCACCGTCCGGGCGGACGCCCGGGCGATCCAGGTCGAGTGCGCCGCCGAGACCGTCGGGCGCACCGGCGTGGAGATGGAGGCGCTCGTGGGGGCGACGGTGGCGCTGCTGACGGTGTGGGACATGGTGAAGTACCTCGAGAAGGACGAGCGGGGGGGCTATCCGACGGCGCGGATCGAGGGCGTCCGGGTCGTCTCGAAGCAGAAGGGCCCGCCGAGCCCGGAGGCGCCGTGAGCGCGGGCCCGGCGGACCGGCACCACCTGGGGGGCGGGCGCTCCCTCGGCTGGGCGATCGTCTCGGTCTCGGACACCCACAGTGAGGAGGACGACCCCTCGGGCCACCTCGCCCGCGGGCTCATCGAGGGGGCCGGGCACCGGGTGGCGCACTACGGCCTCGTCGCGAACAGCGTCGCCGACGTGCGCGACCAGCTCGACCCGTGGCTGCGCGACCGGGCCGTCGAGGTCGCCGTCACCGTCGGCGGGACCGGCGTGAGCTCGCGGGACCTCTCCGTGAACGCCCTCGAGGCGATGGGGGGCCGGCTCCTGCCGGGCTTCGGCGAGCTCTACCGGTCCCTCAGCCTCGCCGAGGTCGGACCGCTCGCGCTGATGAGCCGGGCCGGCCTCTACGTGATCAACCTGAAGCCGGTCTTCGCGCTGCCGGGCTCGGAGCGGGCGGTCCGGACGGCACTGGAGAAGCTCGCGCTCCCGGTCGTCCAGCACCTCGTCGAGGAGCTGGAGCGCTAGCGCCGGAGCGCGAGGGCGCCGAGCGGCGGGGGTCCCGCGTCGAGGATCTGGGGCGGAAGGCCCTGCCCCCGGCAGAACTCCGCCCAGGCCGGGCTCGCATCGACGCGGTGCGCGAGCAGCACCCCGCGGGGCGAGAGCGCGGCCCAGGCCGAGCGCATCTCGAACCGGGCCCGCCCGGGATCCGGGCCGTTGTCGTAGAAGAAGAGGTCGACGGGGGCCGCGTCGAGGAGCTCCTGGAGGCGCTCCGGCGTGTTGCCGAGCACGAGCGTCCAGCGGCTCCGGAGCGCGGGGGGCACGAGCTGGCCGACCGAGAGATCGGAGATCCCCCGGGCCCGGCCCGCGGGCGACCCGGGCCCGAGCGAGACGAGCTCCCCCGCCCCGGCGTCCGAGAGGGCCGCCAGGATCCAGGCCGTGGAGTAGCCCGGGCGGACGCCGGTCTCGACGACGCGGGCCGGCCCGAGGCTCCGGGCGATCAGGTAGAGCAGCGCGCCCTGCGGGAGCTCCCGGGTGAACGGGAGGTGGGCCCCGCGGCGCAGGAGGGTCTCCGGAAGGTCCCCGTCGACGAGCTCGCGGTGGTGGCGCTTTACCTCGGCGGGCGCCGCTCCGGTGAGCGCGACGATCCGGTCGAGCGCGGATTGCCGGAGCAGGAGCATCCGGTGGCGCATCGCGCGCGCGGCCGCCGGGCTCAGCACCGGCGGCGCCGCGGGGAGCTGCGGTCGGGCGGCCGGGACGAGGGCGCCGAACGGGGGAGCGACACCGGCGGACGGAACGAGGCCCGTGGGGGATTCGCGCGCCATGGTCGGAGGAGCGAACGCCGCGATATAGGCGACGCGCCGGACCCGCAACGGCGCGACGCCACGGCGTGAGCGGCCGGCGGGAGCGTTGGTTACCCGCGCGCCGCCAAATTCCTTAATAGCGCGGCCGGCTCCTTCTCGTCCGGAAGGCTCCATGTCCGTCCAAGAGCTCGACGGATCCGGCTTCGACCGGTTCGCCCAGTCCAACGGCGTCGCGGTCGTCGACGTCTGGGCGCCCTGGTGCGGGCCCTGCCGGATGGTCTCCCCGATCGTCGACCGGCTGAGCGACCGGTACCAGGGGAAGGTCGCCTTCGGGAAGCTCAACTCCGATGACCACGGGGAGAAGGCGGGGGCCCTCGGGATCATGAGCATCCCGACGCTGCTGTTCTACAAGGAAGGGAAGCTCGTCGACCGGATCGTCGGGGCCTACCCCGAAGAGGTCATCGACGAGCACATCCGCAAGCTCCTCTGACTCGACCGCCCCGTTCCGGGGCGTCGGCCGGCGCCGACGGGCGGGGTCGGGGGCCTCTGAATGGCCGAGCTCTCCTCCGACGCCGAGCGGATGCGCTTCTCCTTCCGGCGCAAGCTCGAGGAGATCGCCGCCTGCCGGGGCCGCGCGACCGAGCTGATATCGCTCTACGTCTCGCCGACGAAGCAGATCTCCGACGTGATGGGGTACCTGCGGAACGAGTACGCGCAGAGCTCGAACATCAAGAGCCGCACGACCCGCAAGAACGTGATGTGGGCGCTCGAGTCGCTGATGGGCCGCGTCCGGGCGTACAAGGAGCCGCCCGCGAACGGCGTCGCCTTCTTCGTCGGGAGCAAGGCGGTGGGCGCCGACAAGGACGAGCCGGTCACGTTCATCGTCGAGCCGCCGGAGCCGCTCAACACCTACCTGTACCGGTGCGACTCGAGCTTCTTCCTCGAGCCGCTCTTCGGCATGGTCCACGAGCCGGACCTCTGGGCGCTCATCGTGATGGACCGGGCCGAGGTGACCCTCGGGCTCCTCCGCGGGAAGCGCATCGACGTGCTGCGCAACCGGCAGTCCCTCGTCCCGAGCAAGCACGGCCGCGGCGGCCAGTCCGCCCACCGGTTCGAGCGGATGATCGAGCACGCCGCCCACGAGTTCTTCGTGAAGTGCGGGGAGATGGCGAACGAGCTCTTCCTGCCGCACAAGGAGACCCTGCGGGGGGTCCTGCTCGGCGGGCCGGGGGCGACGAAGGAGTACTTCTACAAGGAGGCCTACCTCCACTACGAGCTCCAGCAGAAGGTCGTCCAGCCGCTCTTCGACGTCGGCTACACCGACGAGTACGGCCTGAAGGAGCTCGTCGAGGCGGCGACCCGGACCCTCCACGGCCTCGAGGTCACCGAGGAGAAGCGCCTCGTCCAGCGGCTCCTCGCGGAGATCCGCAAGGCGGACGGCGGCCTCGCCGCCTATGGCGAGGCGCAGGTCCACGCGGCGCTGGACGCCGGGGCGGTCGACGTGCTGCTCGTCTCGGAGGGGCTGCGCAAGCACCGGGTGAGCGTCCAGTGCGCCGCCTGCGGGACCACCTCCGAGCTCGTCGTCCCCGACGCGGACGTCGATCAAGTGACCGAGCGCGCCTGCCCCCGGTGCGGCAAGGGCCCCCTCACCCTCGTCAGCTCGCGGGAGTACGTCGAGGACCTCTTCGAGCGCGTCGACGCCGCCGGAGGGTCGGTCCGGCTCATCTCCGCGGAGAGCGAGGAGGGGGAGATGCTCTCGAAGGCCTTCGGGGGCCTCGCGGCGATCCTCCGATATCCGATGGCGCTCCGGGGCCCGCCCGCCCCCCGAGGCTGAGCCCGGCGAGCCCCCCGCGGGGTCGATGGATATTAGTAGCCGAGGTCGCGGTCCGAACCACGAGGCCTATCGATGGCGAGCCCCATGTATTCGGCGCCCGGCACCGGAGCCCCCCCGAACGTGCCGGCTCCGCAGGCGGAATCGGTCCGCTCGCTGCTCCGGATCGCGAAGCTCCTCACGCTGGTCTTCGTGGTGCTCGGGGCGGTGTTCCTGCTCGCGGACATCGCGCTCGTGGTCTCCTACGGCGGGGCGTTCGCGGGGACCTACGCGGGCATCGGCCTCCTGGTCGTCTGGATCCTCCTCGGGATCCTCGTCTACCCGAACATCGGGGGCGTCCTCGCGCTCGTGGACCAGGGGATGTACGCGCGGGCGAAGGACACCCTCCTCGTCTGGATGATCCTCGGCCTCTTCGTCGGGATCCTGCCCGGGCTCCTCCTCATCCTCGCCTACCTCCAGCTCGACCCGCTGATCCGCTCCGGCTACGGCCCGGCCTACGGGTCGGGGCCCGCGGGGGGCCCGGCTCCCATGGGCTCGGCCCCGGTCGCGGCGTGGACCCCACCGGCGTCGATGGCCCCGGGGCCGTCCGCCCCCGGCTGGACCCCCGGCTACGCCCCGCCGGCCCAGCC
>JASHVI010000150.1 GCA_030039525.1 Thermoplasmata archaeon | reverse complement strand
TGGGGCTCGGGAACACGACGTTGACGTCGGTGAGAGCGCTCGCGGAGTTCGTGACGTTGGCCTTGATGTAGTTCCCGGCGGGGTTCTGGACGGCCCCGTACGCGATCGAGTTCGACAGCGCGTAGTTGATGTCGACGTACCCGATGGTGTCGGGGGTCGCGGCGACCGTTCCCGCCACGCCGGAGTTCTTCGGTTCGGAGAGCTCTCCGGTCAGCGGCCAGTCGACGGACGTCGCGTGGCCGTACTTGGAGGCCCAGTACGGACTGTCCGCCGAGAGGAACGACGTGAAGATGAACGTCGTTCCGCTGCCGTCCGACCGGTGCACCGGGATGATGGTGGCGTTCGGCAGCGTCACGCCCGGATTGATCGACTGGATCGCCGGGTTGTTCCACGTCGTGATGTTCTCGTCGAAGATGTCCGCGAGGACGGCCCCGGTGAAGTTGAGGGTCGCGGTCACGCCGGGGAGGTCGTAGATCGGGACGACCGCGCCGGCCGCCTCGGGCAGCATCATCACGTTCGCCGCGCCGGCCCGCTGGGCGGGGGTGAGCGGCGCGTCACTGGCCCCGAAGTCGACCGAATGTCCGCTGATGTCCGTGATCCCGGAAGTGCTGCCGACGCCCTGGTAGTTGACCGAGCTGTCCTTGTACGTGGTCGACCAGAAGTACATCAGGGGGTAGACGAGGGTCGATCCGGCGCCCAGGACCGTCGTGGAGGCCGGGGCGCAGCTCGAGGTTGACGTCGTCTTCTTCCCGTACCACCCCTCGGCGTAGCCGAGACCGGCCACGAGGATGATCACGACGACGACCACGGCGATCACGGCGTAGGCCATCGTGTGACCGGAGCTCGGGCGCTGGATCGCGGGCGGAGGCGCGGATCCGGTCGCGGCGGGGGGCGCGTTCGGCGGGGTGGCGTTCGCTGGGGTTCCACTGCTCATTCTGTTCTCATCTCCTCTAGTTCGTTCCGTTGGTGGCGAGTCAACCGGGAGACCCTCTCCCGATGCGGCGAGGCGTGCTCCGACCGCGGCTCATGCGGGGATACCGCCCTCCAAGGAGGGACGGGGGCGGGCCCGGTTCGGGGTCACCGGCGGGATCGAACGGGGTCCGCGCAGCACCTGGCGCGCCGCCCCCCGGTCGAGGCCGACCTCGCCGATGTCCTGCGAGTAGGCGGTGGTCCGGTCCATCGACTCGAGGAGCAGGCTGAGGGAGGCGTGGGCGGGGATCGGCACCCGGCCGGGACCGGACTGGTAGAGGAAGTTCTCGGAGAGCGTGTCGTGCGTCGCGTGGAGCGCGGCCCCGGTGTCGATGACCTCGTTGGCCCGGTCGATGTCGCCGCGCTGGGCCGCCTCGAAGGCGTCCTCGAGGTGCCGGAGCACCTGCTCGTGGTAATCGGTGATGCCGTCGAGCACCTTGCGCTGCAGGCCGGCGTCCCGCAGCCTCAGCCCGTGCTCCTCGATCCGGACCGCGTGATCGCCGATCCGCTCGAGGTAGCGGGCCACGAGGAGGTCGCCGAGCGGGTCGTCGCCCGGTCCGGTGTCCTCGCGCTCCGGAAGTCCTCCCCAGCCATGCAGGGCCAGCACCCGCTCGACCAGCCAGGCGTACCGGTCGACCTCGTCGTCCCGGGCCTCGAGCTCGGGCTTCCTCCGGGAGTCGCTCGACTGCCAGCAGCGACCGGCATCGATCTGGAGCCCGCGCACGACCTGGAACATCCGCCGCAGGAGCGAGGGGACCGGGAGGAACGACCCGAGCGACACGTCCCGCAGGAGGATCGAGTCTCCCTCCTCGCTGACGATCTCGGGCTGGATGGTCCGGCGGACGAAGGTCCGCACGGTCGCACGGACCTCGGGAGTGAGTCCCCCCGGAACCCTCAAGTCGAACTCCGAGGCCCCGGTGAGGTAGGCCCCGATCAGGCCCCGGAAGATGTGCTCCGAGCTCGAGGTCGGATCGAGGACCATCGTCGCCCGCCGGACCTCGGGGATCGGCGAGCGGTCGAGCAGCACGATCGAGCCGTCGGAGCGGGAGAGGAGACGGATCGTGGAGCCGACGGTGAGGCCCCGCTGGCCGACCCACTCCCTCGGGAGCGAGACCCCGACGGTCACGGCGCCCATTCGCTGCAGCCTTCGCTCCGTCGTGCCGCCCCGGATCGCTCCGGGCCGGCCCGACCGGCCCGGGACCTCTGCGACCCGGACCTCTCCTCGACCCTCTTCGTGCATGGGCCGGCGAGCTGCCCGGCCAATATATAGAACGTGAATTTAGACTATAGTGGTATAGGTAGGCCTCTAGACCCCTCATGCCCGCCACGGTTTCTCCGAAGATGGGGCGTCGGTTGGCGGGCCGCCTCCGGGTTCGGCGGGCCCGGCCGGGGGATCTCGCGGTGCTGGTCCGACACCGTCGGGGCATGTTCGAGGCCGTCGCTCGCTACCCGCCCGAAGCGCTGGCGCAGCACGACCGGCGGTACCGCCGCTGGATCTCCGAGCGGCTGCGGTCCGGTCGGGCGGTCGGGGCGATCGCCGAGGGCCCCGAAGGTCCGTGCGGCAGCGGGGTCGCCTGGCTTCGGGAGGAGCAGCCGCGGCCCGGGATCCCGCATCGGGTCGTTCCCTACCTCATGTCGATCTACGTCGTCCCCGACCAGCGGGGACGGGGCGTCGGCTCCGCGGTGACCGCCTGGCTCGTCCGGTGGGCCCGGGCGAGGGGGTTCCAGCGGGTCGTCCTCCACGCGACCCGGTTCGGTCGGCCGGTCTACCGTCGGCTCGGGTTCGAGCGCTCGTGGGAGATGCGCCTCGGGGGCTCGAGCATCCCCTCGGCCCCGATCCGTCGTCCCCTCGACTCGGTGCCGCGCTCCCGGCCGACCCGGCGTCGGCGGCGGGGTCGGGCCCGTGGCCCCGCCTCCGACGCCTCCCGTCGAACCTTATCGGAGTCCCCCCGATTCGACTTGGAGTGAGGCGAAGGGCTCCGAGGGGCGGATCCGATCGCCGGTGGTCCCGATCCCGGTCCCGGACTCGCGGTAGCCTAGGCGGGATTCTCCCGGCCTTCCTGCTGGCGAGCCTTCTCTCCGGAAGCGCGCTCGCCGTGCCGGCGGCGGGGCCGCCGACCTCCCTTCCGGAGCGAAGTTCGATCGCCCCGGGGGCCCTCGAGCTGGCGGCGGCGAAGGCCTCCCTCGCCGGCGATGCCGGGTCGGACCCCGTTTCGGCCGCCGTCGCCCCGTCCACCGGCTCCGCCGTTTGGAACAACCTCACCGGCAGCCAGTCCGTCTCGCCGCCACCGACGGCCCTTGCGAGCATGGTCTGGGACGCCAAGGACGGCTACGTGCTCCTCTTCGGGGGCTGCTCGACCGCGGACTGCTTCGGTCCCCCGCGGAACCAGACCTGGATCTTCCGCGGGGGAGCGTGGAGCGAGCTCAACCTCTCGGTGGAGCCTCCGGCCCGGTCGATCGCCCAGATGGCCTACGACCCGGTCGACCAGGAGGTCGTCCTGTTCGGGGGGCTGGCCGGCTCGGGGAGCCACCTGAGGGTCCTCAACGACACCTGGACCTTCTCCGGAGGCGTCTGGACCAACCTCACGCCGAGCCTCTCGGTGGCGCCGAACCCGCGCTACCGGGGGATGATGACCTACGACGCGACCGACGGCTACGTCCTCCTCTTCGGGGGGACCGCGTCGGACAGCACGACGGTCCAGCCGTTCTCCGACACCTGGTCGTTCGTCCACCAGAAGTGGACCAACCTCACCGCGAGCGTCTCCGGCAACCCGCCCCCCCGGTTCCGGGCCACGATGGTCGACGACGTGGGGGACGGCTACGTCCTCCTGTTCGGCGGCTGCACCTCCGTGACCACCTGCCCCACGCAGGACACCTGGACGTACGAGCACCTCCGGTGGAAGGTGCTGGCCAGCAACGCCTCGACGGCGCCCGCTCCCCAGGTCTACCCGGTCATGGCCTACGATGCCCTCGACGGCTACGTCGTCCTCTTCGGGGGGAATCACACGACCGACCCCGGATCCCTCCTCTACGACGCGACGTGGGCCTTCTCCGGCGGGAAGTGGCGGAACCTCTCGGCCGGCCTCCGCGGGACCCCGCCGGCAGAGGGGGAGGGCTCGATGGTCTACGACCCGGCCGACAACCTGACGCTCCTGTTCGGAGGCTTCGCCGGTGCCGGGCTCGAGGCCCGATCGTACGCGTACGGCCCGGCCATCGTCGTCACGGCCTCGGCCGATCCACCGACCCTCGACCTCGGGGAGAACACGACCCTCACGGTCCGGGCTTCGACCGCCGGTGGCGGGACCCTCTCCTACGCCTACTCGGGGCTCCCCGGCGGCTGCGCCTCGGCGAACCTCTCAGCGCTCCTCTGCCTCCCGAACGAGACCGGGACCTTCCCGGTGTCGATCAACGTGACCGACGAGCTCGGGGATTCGGCCGAGGCCTCCCTCACCCTCTCGGTCGGCTCGGACCCTCAGATCGAGGGGTTCAACGCCACCCCGGAGAACTTCACCCTCGGCAACTCGACGAACCTGAGCGCGACGGTGGACGGAGGGAGCCCGCCGTACACCGAGGCGTTCGAGGGCCTGCCGAGCGGCTGCGCGAGCGAGGATGCGCTGTCGCTGCTCTGCCTGCCGAACGCCTCGGGGAGCTTCCCCGTGGAGCTCCTCGTCCGCGACACCACCGGCTTCACCCGCTCCGCGAACCTCACCCTCACCGTCCACCCGCGGCCGGGGATCGGGGAGTTCACCGCGTCGCCGTCGGTCCTGGACGTGGGGCAGACGCTCGTCCTGTCGGTGAATTCGAGCGGGGGGACGGCCCCGCTGTCCGTTGAGTACTCGAACCTGCCTCCGGGCTGCGCCTCCGCCGACCTGATGGCGTTCTCCTGCCGACCGAACGCCTCCGGCACGTGGCGCGTCGAGGCCTCCGTCGTCGACGCCGACGGCTGGAACGCGAGCGCGAACGTCTCGGTCCGGGTGAACGAGCCATTGTCGATCCCGTCGGCCGGGCTCTCCGCGCCGCAGGTGGACCGGGGGCTCCCCGTCACCCTGTGGCTGAACGCCTCCGGGGGCACCGGGCCCTTCTCGTTCAACTACTCCCTGCCGTCGGGCTGCGCCTCGGAGAACCTCACGCCGGTCCGCTGCGTCGTCGAGGAGGTCGGGAACTTCACGCTCTTCGCGGAGGTCCGCGACGCCGCGGGGGAGGTCGCGACGCGGAGCTTCCTCCTCGCGGTGGTCCCGGCGCCCACCCTCCGGTCCTTCTTGGTGAGCCCGGAGGTCATCGACCTCGGCGGCGCCGTCAACCTCAGCGGCCTCGTCCTCGGGGGGACCGGGCCCTTCGCGTACGAGTACCTCGGGCTCCCCCCCGGGTGCCCCGCGGCCGACGTGGCGACGCTCTACTGCGCCCCGTCGGCGCCGGGCCCCGAGTCGGTACGGTTCGTCGCCACCGACGCCTTCGGACTCAACGTCTCCGAGAACGCGACCTTCCTCGTGAACCCGGATCCCGCGATCTCCTCGTTCACCATCGACCCGGCGAACGTCACCGAGGGTTCCCGCGTGACCCTGACCGCCGTGGCCTCGGGCGGTACCGGGCCGCTCACGTACTCGTACGGGGACCTGCCGGCCGGCTGCGTTTCCGCGAACTTCTCCCGGTTCCCGTGCGACCCGGAGGCGCTGGGAGAGTTCGCGATCGTCCTCACGGTCCGGGACGCCCTCAACCGGAGCGCGTCGCAGGTCGCGACCCTCGACGTCCTCGCGCCGGCCCCGAGCCCCGGCCCGACCGGTCGTGCCGGGTTTCCGGTCGACGCGGCGGTGATCGTGCTCGGCGTGGTCGTGCTCCTCGCCGCGATCGGGGTCCTCGTCCTGTTCCGCCGACGTCGCCCGCCCCCCCAGGCCACGGACTCCGCGACGCCGGAGGCCCCCTCCGGGGCACCCCCGGAGGAGCTCTACCTCCCCGGGCCGTCGAATCCGACGCCGCCCGAAGGGGCCGGCGCCGATCTCGGTCGAGGGGAGCCGTAGCCGTCTCGGAGCGGCCGAGACGTGAGCCGGCGGCCGCTGCGGGTCGGCGGCGAACGGGAGGGGCGGGGCCCGGTCGGGAGACCGGGCGCCCGCCGGGGGCTCGTCCCGCTCAGCTGAACGTGATCGACTTCGTCAGCGTCGCACCGTTCACCGTGAGGGTGCCGGTGTGCGGGCTCGGGGTGTACCCCACCGGGCCCGTGACGGTGAAGCTGTAGGTCTTGTTCGTGAGGTGGAAGATGATCTCGCTCGAGGTCGACGAGAGCGTGTT
>JASHVI010000149.1 GCA_030039525.1 Thermoplasmata archaeon | reverse complement strand
TGGGGACGACGGACCTCTCCACCGGTCGCTCGACGGCGTACCTGCGGCGCTCGGTCAGCCCCGAGCGGCTCGGCGAGCTCTGCCGGACGCTCGAGGGCCGGGTGGCCCTCGTCTTCGGTCCCGAGGACAACGGCCTTGCGCGCGAGGAGCTCCGCCGGTGCGACCTGCTCGTGCACATCCCCGCCCGGCGGGAGTTCCCGACCCTCAACCTCTCGCACGCCGTGGCGATCCTGCTCTACGCCCTCCATCGGGCCCGGGGGCCCGCCGACCCCGAGACGACGCCCGCCCCCGAGGCGCTCCAGCTCGACGGCCGCCAGAAGGAGCTCTTCCTCGCGCGGATCGACGCGGTGCTCGCGGAGACGGGGTACCCCCGACACAAGCGCCCGGGCCTCGTGCTCCTCTTCCGACGCGTCCTCGGTCGGGCCGCGCCGACGGACTCGGAGTACCGGATGATGCTCGGCTTCCTGAAGACGATCGAGCGCCCGCTCGCGAGGTCGCTGCATGGCCGCTGACGGGGCCGGGATCGAGTGGCTCCGGGGCCGGGGCATCGGCCGCGAGCGGCTCGCCGGCCACCTCGGCGACTTCCTCGAGTCGAACGGCTTCCGCGTCGACCGGGCCGAGCGGCCCGCGCCCCCCGAGACGTCGCTCATCGCCGAGCTCGTCCGCCGGAACCCGGCCGTCCCCGACGGTGGCCGGCGCCTGGAGCTCCGCCTCGTCCCGACGAGCGGCGGGTGCGCGGTCTACTGGGTGGCGCCGGCGGAGGTCAGCGAGGCCGACCGCCCCCGGCTGGACCGGCTCGTCCGGGAGCTCCTGCAGCACGTCGAGCGCTCGGTCTCGACGGGCAGCCACGGAACCGCCAAGGTCGCGCGGCCACCGGGGCTCCGGCTTCCGTGGGAACCAACATAGCGGGGTGCGCCGCTGCTCCGGCCGGGACGGTCCGACCCCACGAACGCGCTCCGAGCCGTTCCGCAGCGCCGCCGTACCCCGGGGAGGCCGGGGCGTCGGCCCGGCCGGGGGCGGCTGCTCCTCGGCCTCCTATTCGCCAGCCTCGCGCTCGTCGTCCCCGGGCTCGGGGGCGCCTCCTCGGTCGCCGTCGCTCCGGTGCGTCACGCGGTGGGGCCGGCCCGGCCGGAGCCGCTCCCCGCCGACTCGCTGATCACGATCACCGTCACCGCCCTCCACACGAAGATCGACCTCGGGGAGAACTTCAGCCTGAAGGCGGTGTTCGCCGCGACCCGGAACCTCACCGTCTCGTACGCCTGGCAGGGCCTCCCGCCGGAGTGCGGCACGACCGGCCTCCTCGAGGGCAGCGTCTCGGGGCACGTCGCCGCCTCGCCGGCGGACACGCCGCCGGTGAACGTGACGCTCCGGTGCCACCCCGGAGCGGTGTTCTCGGGCCGGGTCTTCCTGAACGCCTCGAACGCGAGCGTGGCCGGTCGGTGGAGCGCCAACGAGACGCTCGTCGTCTCCGCGCCGCCGACGGTGGCCGTCCAGTCGCGGTTCCTCCGCGGCAACGCCCCGCTGAACGACTCCTTCTTCGCCAACGTCTCCGGCGGCTCGCCGCCCCTCGCGATCAGCTGGATCTCCACCGATGGGGCGATCGCGAGCGGGGTCTGGTTCAACCACACCTTCGCGAGCGCCGGGAACTGGATCGTCGACCTCTGGGTCAACGACTCGACGGCGTCGTTCAATCCGACGGGCAACTTCTCCACCGTCCTCTTCGTCAACGTCACGCCGGCCCCGCCGGTCCGGGGGCTCTTCGGGCTCCCGGGCCACGAGGGCGACTACCTCGTCGCGGTCGTGATCGCCATCGTCGCCGTCGCGCTCCTCTACGAGGCGGCGACCGGCCGACGCGCCCGCCAGCTCCCGCCGGCGGAGCGCTGGATGCGGCCCGTCGAACCCGCCCCGCCGGCGCCCCCGCCGGCCCGGGGGCCGCCTCGGCCCCCGCCTAGTAGCTGATCGAGAGGGCGATCGACTCCTCGACCACCGCGCGGACGGTCCCGCCGTCGTCGAGGGTCAGCACGAGCGCGAGCCCCACCGAGGCCGTCGAGGCGCGGGCCGGCGCCGACAGGACCATCGTGACGCCGAGGCCGTAGGGGACGGTCGCGGCGACCGTTCCGTTCGAGCTCGCGGCCGTCGCGATGAGGTCGTTGCGAACGACGGCGGCGGTGGTCGTGAGCAGCCCGTGGGTCCCGGTCGATTGCTCGAGGACGAGACGGAGCGCCCGGACCATGGTCCCGGGGTCCGAGAACGACGCGATCTCGAGGCCGGCCTCGAGGATGTGGCCGGTGGTCACCGAGAGGGCGTTGGTGAAGTTGAGGCCGGGGAGGAACGTGAGCCGGGTACGTCCGGCACAGAGCGCCGGCTCGGTGACGGCGACGGTCGCCCGGGCGCCGCCCGACGGCACGGTCGCGACCAGCGTCGAGGCGCAGGCCCCCGCGCCGTCGTACGACCGTCCGCCCGCGAGGGGTCCGGGGGAACCCATCGATCCGGGGGAGCCGGTGCCGGCGAGCGTCAGGACCGCCGAGCCCACGCCGGCCGGGAGGAGCAGGAGGGCGATCACGCCGAGCAGCGCGGCGATTCCGGGGGCCGGACGGGCCCGGCCCGCGACCCTCGGGAGGCGGGGCGAGCTCATTCCGGCGCACTCTCCGTGAGGCCTCATTTGAAGGTTCGCGCGGAGCGCGCGCGTGGGGCGCCCCGCCGCGCACTTCGCCCCAAGCTCGAACGGAGGGTTTATCTGGCCCTCCCCGGCAGAAGAGGCGATGCCCACTGGGCAGGAAAACGCGAACGTGGACGAAACCGGGTACTTTTCGTCAGAGAATCAGCGAAGAAACACCAGAAAACCCGTGCGATGGCTATCCATTCTAGCGGTTGCAGGGATCCTAGCGATGAGCGGAACGGTGCTGGCCGACGTGGTGCTGTCGTACACCGCGAACAACGGGGTCGGAACCAACGCGGCCTCCCCGTTCGTCTTCCAGAACGGCGCGAACTACGCGGCGGCGCACGGCCTCGGCATCGCGACCAACACCTACGCCTCCGGCACGACCGGCCCGACCGTCACCACCACGATCTCGGGCATCAGCGGGGTACCGGTCGCGGCGTACGACGTGACCGAGTTCGCCACCGGGGCGACCCTCGGGGCCAACGGATCGATCGGGAACGTCGTGGTGCCGGGCGCCACGACGTACACGCCGACGAACGTCGTCTGCGCGTACGCCTTCGTCTCCACGGCCAAGCCCTCCGTCGGCACGACGGCGGTCGCGGGGGCGCCCACGGGGTGCACCGCCACCGTCCCCGCGCTCGGCACGGTCTCCACCGGATGCGGCAGCTCCGCCACCGCCCAGGTCGCCACCGTCAACCTCCTCACCGGGACGGTCTCCGGTTCGATCGGCGGCGCCGGCTGCGTGGCCGCGAAGGGGACGCTCTCCGGGGTCATCGTGCTCTACGTGAGCTACGCGGTGACCACGAGCGGGACCGTCACCGCGACGACGCTGAACTCCTACCAGGTCCCGGTGACGTTGTCGTAGGGACGCGGGAAGGACCCTCCTCCAACCCCTTCTCCGCCCCTGTCTCCGCCGCATTCGCCCCGGCCGCATCGTGGGGCGGTCCGGCGGTCCCTTCGGGTTCCTGTCCAAGGAGAGCTTAATGGCCGATCCGGCCGGCTCGTGCCCCTCGGGAGGCCGGGCGGCGACCGTGACGGGATCTCGCCGCCCGCCCTGGAGCGCACGCTCGAGAGCCGGCGGGGTGCTCGCCGCGATCGCGATCGCCGGTCTTCTGGTGGTGACGACGTTCGCGCTCGGCGACGTCGTCCTGTCGTACGAGGGGAGCTCGCAGGCGGCCGGCGCGGTATCGCCGTTCCGGTTCATCGACGGAGGGAACTACGCCACCGCCTCGGCGGAGGGCTTCGTCTCCCTCACATTCCCGACGACCCAGCAGGTGGGCTTCGCCGCGACCCTTCACGGCTCGGACGGGGCCGACGGGACCTACGCCCTCGACGTCCTCGAGCTCCAGGCCCGGTCGAACACGACGGCGGGCTGGTCGCTGGCCCTCGACGTGACCAAGGCGCTGAGCGGCACCGGGGTCAACGCCGCCTACGCCTTCTACTGCACCCTCGCCCCGACCGGAGTATCGGTGACGGGGACGGCGCTCGCGAGCGGGACCGACAGCGCGGGGGACCCCTGGGCCGTCTACGCGCCGACCTGCGCCGGGACCCAGGAGTCGCTCCCGCTCACCGGCATCGGATCGGGCACCGCGGTGACGATCGCGACCACCACGTTCGGCACCACGGTCCTCTACCTCAGCTTCGCGACGGACGTCGCGAGCGCGGGCACCGGAACGATCACGCCCGCCTCGGTGGTCCTCGAGGCGACGTCCCCGTAGAGCCGAACCGTTCCGGT
>JASHVI010000013.1 GCA_030039525.1 Thermoplasmata archaeon | reverse complement strand
GCTCCGGAGCGCCTCGGCCCGCGCGTCGGCGACGTCGAGGGCCCGCTCGCCGGCGGCGTAGGAGATCCGGACGATCCCGTCCTGGATCCGCTCCGTCCCGAGGATCGTGATGCCGCCCACCTCGCTCGTGTGCGTGCAGTGGGTCCCGCCGCAGGCCTCGACGTCGAACCCCTCGATCTCGACGATCCGGAGCTCCTTCCCGGGGACCGCGCCGCCCTGGTAGAGGGTGAAGCCGAACCGTCGTTCGGCCTCGCTCCGGGCCTCGAAGTAGCTCTTCACCGGCCGGTCCTCCCGGATCACCCGGTGGGCGAGCCGTTCGACCTCCCGAAGCTCCGTCGGCGAGAGGGCGCGGAAGTGGGTGATGTCGATTCGCGCCGCGTCGACGCCCTTGAAGGCGCCGGCCTGCCAGACGTGGGGGCCGAGCACCGAGCGGAGCGCCCCGTTCAGCAGGTGCGTCGCCGTATGGTGCTGCATCAGCTGGGTGCGGCGAGGGCCGTCGATACGACCCTGGACCTTCTCCCCCGCTCTCGGAAGGGTCCCCTCGCCGAGGCGGTGGAGCACGTGCGGCCCGACCCGGGCGACATCCTCGACCGGCGCTCCGGCCAGCGTGCCGGTGTCGGCGATCTGGCCCCCGCCGGTCGGGTAGAAGTACGTCCGATCGAGGGCGACCCAGCGGCCCTCGACGTGCACGACGTGGGCGTCGAACGCGAGGGTGTACGGGTCCCGGTAGTACAGGACCTCGGTGGGGGGCACCGTCGCGGGCAGCGGCTTCGGCCCACCCGGCGCCTCCGCGTTCGCGCTCTCGGGCGCCTCGTTGACGTGGCGCGCCGCCACCCGCGCGTAGAAGTCCTCCGGGATCGCCGGGGGATGTCGGAGCTCCGCCGCCGCGGCGTCCGGCGGCACGCCGAGCGAGTCGTACCACTCGACGAGGTCGTCGACGGTGACGGGTCGCCCCTCGCGGTCAGCCCGCTCCTCGAACCGTCGGATGTGGCCCTGCGCCCGCGTGAGCGCCTCGCGGTAGCGCTCGATCTCCGCTTCGACGACGCGTCGGAGGTCCTCGCGATTCTCTCCGATCTCCGGATGGGCCCGCGCCAGATCGCGTCCGATCCGGTCGAGCAAGTCGGGGAGCGTCGGCGCGTCCGGCGTCTTGTCGAGCAGCCTCAGCATCCGGCGCGCGAGGAGGCGCGCGAAGTACCCCTCCTTCGAGTTCGACGGGAGGACCCCGTCCGTCAGGAGGAAGTTCAGCGTGCGGGCATGGTCGATGAGGATCGCCGCCTCGCGCGCGTCGAAGAGGCGTCGCAGCTCACCGAGCGCGTCCCCAAAGACCGCCTCGTAGACCGTCCGGGTCCCCTGCGAGACCCACGCGAACCGCTCGAGGCCGTAGCCGGTGTCGACGACCGTGAGCGGCATCGGCTTCAGCGCGTCGCCGTCGCGGGTGTACTCCATGAACACGAGCGTCGCGAGCTCGCAGCCCATGAAGCCGACCGAGAGGGAGGGGCCGAGGTTGCCGCCGCCCTCCCACTCCTCCTCCTTGTACGTCAGCCGTCGTCCGTCCGCCGCGAGCCGACCCGTGAACAGTTCGTGGCAGAGCTCGACGCATCGGTCCTTGAAGTAGACCGGGTGGTCGGGCCGGTTGAAGGCGTGGTGCGCGAGCATCTCGAAGGAGGTGAGGTGACGGCCGGATCGGCCGACCTCCTCCACGTCGATGAACCGGGCGCACGGCTGGCTGATCGTGAGCGGGTTGGCCGGCGGGGGGATCGCCCCGCTCGTCACCCACGGCTGGAAGTCGTAGATGCTCGCCTGCGTGAAGAATACGTCGTTACGCCACCGCGCGACGATCGGGTACCGACGGATCCGGGTGTGGCCGCGCCGCTCGAAGAAGCCCAGGTAGGCCTCCCGCATCTCGTCGGCCGTGTACGGCCGGCCGAATCCCGGGTTCCCGAGGAACGTGTACTCCGAGCACGGGGCCTCCTGGCAGCGGTCGTGCTCGCCGAGGGTCCAGAAGGCGCTCCCGCAGACGACGCAGGTCCGACGATGGAACCCCTCGCGGTGGAAGAAGGCGAGGTCGTACTCCGAAGGGTCCATCCGGGGCCTCGGACCGCCCTCGTGACAAAACCCCTTCGGGACGCTTCCGGCCCGACGGTCGGCTAGGGCCGCGCCCGGCCCCGAGAACGGTGGGAGGAGCCCGAGGGGCCCCGCGCGGGACCGCGACGTGCGCCCCGCGGCGCCTTGGCGCGAGCGGCGACCCGATCCTCGGCCCGTGGGGTCGGCCCTCCGTCCCGCAACGCGCGACCGGTCGCGCACAGCGCGACGATCGGGCACTCGGGGCACTTCGGCCGGTGGGGCCGGCAGAGGTTCTGGCCATGCTGCACGAGGAGCGGATTCAGCGGGATCCAGTACCGCTCCGGCACGGTCTCCCGGAGCGCCTGCTCGGTCTCCTCGGGGCTCCGCGTGCGCACGGCGCCGAGGCGGTTCGAGATCCGGTGGACGTGGGTGTCGACCGGCATCGCCGGGACGCCGTAGCCGAAGACCAGGACGCAGTTCGCCGTCTTCGGCCCGACGCTCGGCAGGGTCTGGAGCTCCTCGAGGGTCCGGGGAACCTCGCCCCCGAACCGATCGAGGAGCTGCTGCGCCACCGCCCGGATCGCCCGGGACTTCGCCCGGTAGAACCCCGTCGAACGGATGGTCCGCTCGATGTCGGGGAGCCGTCCCCGGGCGAGGGCGGGGGCGTCCGGGTAGCGCGCGAAGAGCGCGGCGGAGGCCCGCTCGGTGTTGGCGTCGCGGGTCCGCTGGGAGAGGATGGTGCCGACGAGGACCTGGAAGGGGGACTCGGCGTGGTCCCGCAGGTACGGGACCCGCCAGTCCCCGCGGTGGTAGAAGGTCGAGAGCCCGTCGAGGACGCCCTCCCAGTCGACGGAGGTCGCCGGGCGCTTCATGCGCGCCCGCCCGGGGCGGAGGATCGCGCGGCCCCGTCGGCGAGCCCCGGGTCGGAGAGGTCCGGCTCGTCGGACCCCAGCCCCTCGCGGGCCCGGAGGATCTCCCCGACGAGGTAGTCGGAGCCGACGACGAGGGTGAGCCCGCCGGGTCCGGTCGCCGCCCGGGCCAGCATGAGCCCGTCGATGGCGCTCGGGGCCTCCACGATCCGGGAGAACCGGCCGGCGGCGATCCGCCGGACCTCGGAGGGTTCCGCGGAGCGGGAGGAGGCGACGGGGACGATCACGAGGCACTGGGCGACCGGCGCGAGCGCCTCGAGGATCTCCTCGACGCGCTTCTCGGCCAAGCACCCGAAGAGGAGCGCCGACTCCTCGGGCACGTTGAACGGCGAGATCTCCGCGAGGCTCTCGGCGACGGCGCGCGCGCTCTCCGGGGTGTGCGCTACGTCGAGGAAGAGGTCGGGGTCGCCCTCGAGCCGCTCCATCCGTCCCCGCCAGACCACCCGCTTCAGCCCCGATCGCACGGCGGTGATCGGGAGACGGCCCCCGCCCGCGGCGACGAACCGGTCCGCCGCGGCGACCGCCAGCGCGGCGTTGAACGGCTGGAAGCTCCCGAACAGCGGCAGGGCGAGCCGAGGGAAGGCGCGGGTCGGGGTGGTGAGGTCGAACCGCTGACCGTGGGCGTCGAGGGTACGCCCCCCGACCGTGAGCTCCTCCCCGAGGTGCCAGACGGGGATGCCGGCGGCGTAGGCCTTCCGGTCGGCCTCCGCGCGCGCGCCCGGCGGCAGCGGGCCGAAGAGCGCGTGCTGCCCGGGCCGCAGGATCCCGGCCTTCTCCCGCGCGATCTCCGCGACGGTCGTCCCGAGAAGGTCGGTGTGCTCGAGCTCGACGGTCGTCAGGACCGCGACCGGCGCGTCGAGGACGTTCGTGGAGTCGAGGCGCCCCCCGATCCCCACCTCCACCACCGCGACGTCGACCTTCTCGGCGGCGAAGCGGTCGAACGCGAGCGCGGTGGTCGTCTCGAAGAAGGTCGGCTCCCGGTCGAGCTTCCCGGAGCGTCGGAGGGACTCCACCGCCTCCCGGACCCTCCCGAGGCCGTCGACCACGGCGTCGGGCGGGACCGGCGCTCCCGAGATCCGGATCCGCTCCCGGTAGCTCGCGAGGTGGGGCGACGTGAAGAGGCCGGTGCGTCGGCCCGAGGCGCGCAGGATCGACTCGGCCATCGCCGAGGTCGAGCCCTTGCCTTTCGACCCGGTCACGTGGACCGAGCGGAACCGCCGCTGCGGGTCCCCGAGCTCGTGCAGGAGGGCCTCGATCGGGCCGAGGCCCGGGCGCATCCCGAAGCGCCGCAGTCCGTAGAGGTGCACCAGCGCCTCCGAGTATCCCGGGGTCGGCTCGGGCCGCACGTCCGGGGCCACGGTCCTAGTAGGTCGAGCGCTCGCGGTACGACCCGAAGACCGACTGGAACGCCCTGACGATCTCCCCGAGGGTCGCCCGGGCGCGGAGCGCGTCGAGGACGGCCGGCATCGTGTTCTCCTCGGGCTTCTCGGCGACGCGGCGCAGCCGCTCCAGCGCCGCCTCGTGCTTCCGGACGTCGCGGCGGCGCCGCAGCGCGGCGAGCCGCTTCGACTGGGCCCGTCGCGCCTCCTCGGAGATCTTCAGCCGCGGGACCTTCACGGGGGCGTCCACGGTGTAGGCGTTGACGCCCACGACCTTGCGGACCCCGGTCTCCACCTGGCGCTGGAAGCGGAAGGAGGCCTCCTGGATCTCCCGCTGGAAGAAGCCCCGCTCGATCCCGGCGACCACGCCGCCCATCGCGTCGATGCGGTCGAAGTAGCGGCGGGTCTCCTCGACCATCCGGTCGGTGAGCCACTCGAGATAGTAGCTCCCGCCGAACGGGTCGACCGCGCGCGCGACGCCGCTCTCCTCCGCGAGGATCTGCTGGGTCCTCAGCGCGATCCGGACCGCGTCCTCGCTCGGGAGCTGGAGCGCCTCGTCGTAGGAGTTCGTGTGGAGCGACTGCGTCCCCCCGATCACGCCCGCCAGGGCCTGGACCGTCGTCCGGACGACGTTGAGCTCGGGCTGCTGCGCCGTGCAGGAGCATCCGGCGGTCTGCGTGTGGAACCGCATCCACCAGGAGCGCTCGTGCTTCGCCTCGAACTCGTCGCGCATCGTCTCCGCCCAGACCCGCCGGGCGGCGCGGAACTTCGCGATCTCCTCGAAGAAGTCGTTGTGGGAGTTGAAGAAGAAGGAGAGGCGCGGGGCGAAGTCGTCGACGGCGAGGCCCCGACCGATCGCCTCCCGGACGTACTCGCGCCCGTCGGCCAGCGTGAACGCCAGCTCCTGGACCGCCGTCGAGCCGGCCTCCCGGATGTGGTAGCCAGAGATCGAGACCGGGTTCCACCGGGGGAGGTGGCGCGTGGCGTACTCGATCGTGTCGGTGACGAGCCGCACCGCGGGCTTCGAGGGATAGAGGAACTCCTTCTGCGCGATGTACTCCTTCAGGATATCGTTCTGCGTCGTGCCGCCGAGCGAGGCCGCGGGCGCCCCGTGCGCCTCCGCCGTCAGGAGGTACATCCCCCAGACGATGTTCGCCGGGGCGTTGATCGTCATGCTCGTCGTGATCCGCTCGAGCGGGAGGCCCTTCAGGAGCCGGCCCATGT
>JASHVI010000148.1 GCA_030039525.1 Thermoplasmata archaeon | reverse complement strand
GGCCCTCCGGAGGTCGTCCCCCTAGGACCGTCCGTGACCGAACTGGCCGACCTGCTGGTCTCCGTCTGGCAGCAGGCGCTGAAGGACGGGCTCGGCGAGGTCTCGGTGGACGGCGCCCGCGTGCCGGTCGGACGGACGCGCGCCGCCGGGTTGAAGGTCGTGTCGTTCGCCTTCGCCGGCACGCTCATCGACGGCATCGAGCAGAATCCCGAGAAGCCCTCGAACTGGGGGAAGATGGCCCGGGAGGGGAAGCGCATCATGCAGTTCCGGGCGCGCCAGCGGTTCTTCGCCAACGTCTGCGAAGGCCGACTGACCCGGTATCCCGCCTGGAAGAGCCTCGGGCTGCCCGAGTGACCCGGGCCGGGTCTCCGCGGGCGCAAGCTCTAAGCGACGCTCCGGGTGGCCTCCGGGCCCGCATGCTCGCCGGGATCCAAGCGGGAGGGACCCGGTTCCTGGTCGGGGTCGGCACCGGCCCCGACGATCTCCGCGTCCGGGAGATCCCGACCCGCGCTCCCGATCCCACGGTCCGCGCCCTGCTCGATTGGCTGGCCCCCTTCGCCCCCGAGATCTCGGCCCTGGGCGTCGCCTCCTTCGGGCCGCTCGAGCTGGACCGGAGCTCCCCGGACTGGGGGCGGATCGGTCCCGCGCCGAAGATCGAGTGGCGGGGATTCCGCTGGGGCTCGCTGGCGGAGCGGCTCGGGGTCCCGACCGCGCTCGACACCGACGCGAACGGGGCCGCCCTCGGAGAGCTCCGCTGGGGGAACGGTCGGGGCGCGAACGATCTGCTGTACGGGACGGTCGGCACCGGGATCGGGGGAGGGGCGATCGCAAACGGCCGCCTCCTCCGGGGCCGGATCCATCCCGAGATGGGGCACGTGCTCGTTCCCCGAGAGCCCTCGGACCCCTACCCGGGATGCTGCCCGTCCCACGGGGACTGCCTTGAGGGCCTCGCCTCCGGCCCGGCCCTCGCGGGCCGATGGGGTCGACCCGCCGAAGAGCTTCCCCCCGAGCATCCGGCCTGGCGGCTCGAGGCGTGGTACCTGGCGAGGGGTCTCGCGAACTGGGTGCTCACGCTCGCCCCGGAGCGTGTCGTGCTCGGCGGCGGGGTGCTGCGTCAGCCCGGGCTTCTTACCGCCCTCGACGCGGAGCTTCGGGCCGTGCTCGCCGGCTACGTGGAGCTCCCGTCGGACCTGATCCGTCCCTCGGCGCTGGGCGACCGGGCCGGGCTGCTCGGCGCCCTCGGGCTCGCCGAGGAGCTCCTCGCGGCCCGGGACCCTCCTTCCGAGCGGGGCCCCTGAGCGCGACGAGGTCGCGTCCCCTCCGCGGATCGCGGGAACGGCCCGTCAGGGTCGCCGAGGGGCCTGGGTGAACCACCACTCGTTGCCCCACGCGTCGCGGACCCCGCCCCGGCGGTCCCCCTCCGGCTGCTCGGTGGGCGGTCGCAGGCTGGTGGCCCCGGCGTGGAGCGCCCGGTCGTAGGCCAACTGGGCGTCGGCGACGTACAGGTGCACCATCGCCGGGAAGCTCGGGCGCCCCGACGGCCGTTCCGCGAGCATCACGAGACCGTCCGAGATCCGGACCTCGCCGTGGGAGAGCGCTCCGTCCGCGTCCGACACCTCGAAGCTCAGCGTTCCGCCGAGGCCCTGCTCGAGGAATCGCACGAGGCCGCGCGCGTCCGGGACGAGGAGGTACGGGGCGAGCCCGGGGGAGCGGGTCGGCTCCATCGGCCGGGGAGCGCCCCGGAGCGGATGAGCCCGCGCCCGCGAAGCGGGGTCGCGGGGTCGCCCCGGCGGGAAGGAGGTGGAACGGGTTGTCGAGGCTCCGTGCCGCCGGCTCAGAGCTCGACGATCCGGCTCCCCGGCGTGGTCACCGTGACGTACATCGACGAGTCGTAGTCATCGTAGCAGAGGCCGAGGAGCTCGGTCCCCTTGGGGAACCCCCACTTCGTGACCACGTGGGTGCCGTTGAGCGACTCCACCGCCTGGCCGTACCGGTCGGCGACGAACACGGTAAGGGTCGCCTGGTCGAAGGCGACCGCGATCGGGCCCGAGCCGACCTTGACGGCGCCGACGTAGGCGCCCTCGCCGTCGATGAGGACGACCTTGCCTGGGCTCAGCGAGAAGCCCGCGACGTAGTCGAGGTCGTCGGCCGGATCGTAGGCGATCTGCTGTCCTCCGCCCCCGTAGGTCGTGGAGTTGTGGACCGGAAGGAACGGATAGACCGCGCTCGGCAGGATGGTGATGTTCAGGGAGCCGTAGCAGTCGATCAGGATCGTGCTGAAGAACGGGTCGTAGGCGATCGCGTCCGGCTGGACCCCGGTCGCGATCGTCCCGGCGTAGTGGGTGGCGGCGATCGCGGTGACGTTGGCCCACCCGAAGTTGGCGACGAGCATGATCGAGTCGCCGGGGTCCCAGGCGATCGCGGTCGGGAAGCTGAAGTGGCCGCCGTTGATCGTCGCGATCACCGTCGTCTTGGCGATGACGTAGACCTGGCTGAGCGTCCCGCCGTCGACGACGTAGATGTCGTTGTTCGCCGGGGAGTAGGCGGCGGCGACCGGGTCGGCGCCGGAGGGGAGCGAGATCGTCGCCGTGATCTTGCAGGGCGTCGAGAGCACCGAGATGTTCCCCGAGACCTGGTTCGGGACGTACATCCAGTGGTTCACCGGGTCGTAGGCGGCGAAGCTCGGGAAGCCGCCGGTACCGCAGTGGGGGCCGAAGCTCGGCCCCGCGGGCCGGATCGCCGGCGTCGCGGCCCCGGCGGTCGCCGGGGCGGTCGCGCTCACCGCCGGGAGCGCGAAGAGCAGCAGCACGAGCACGGTGCCGCCCATCACGAGGTGGCGGGGTCTCGGCGCCCGTGGGCGGCGGGGTCGGGGTCGGGTCGAATCCATCTTGGTTCCTCCGCCGGCGTTCGCCGGCGCCGGCGGAGAGGCTCCGAGGTAGATAGGGGCCCGTACGGCCCCGTACGAGGGGGCGACGGCTCTCGGGCCACGGCGGCGGGAGCTCAGGGCCCAGGGGCCGTCGCGGGCGCGCCTTCGGGGGGCTCCCGCAGGCTCCAGAGGAGGAGGAGGCCGACCAGGAAGGCGACGACGTAGACCGCGAGGAGCGCGTCGTAGAGGTAGCGGATGTCGCCGCCGTAGTACGTGATGCCGAAGAGGTAGTCCGCGAAGTCGCCGGCCGTCTGGAACCCGACCTGGTGGTAGGTCGCGACGTCCCCGACGAAGAGGACCACGAGGAGGCCGGAGCCGACGACGCCGCCCTTGACCGCGGTGCGGGTGCCCAGCCCGAGGAGGAGGAGCCCGCCGAACAGGTCGGCGACGGCCGTGACGAGGACCACGTACCAGTGGGCGTAGTAGCCGCTCGTCACGGTGTGGAAGTCGGTGCGCAGGTTCTGGTCGGTCGCCAGCATCACGACGCTGAGCGCGAAGGCGATCAGGAAGAGGAGGCCGTAGGACCTCGCGAGGAGGCTCGTCGTCGCCATCGCCGTCCGCGGCGCCTCGGCGGCGGTCCCGCCGGAGGCGCTCGACCTAGGCAGGGACCGGGGAGAGGGTCAAGCGGGCCACGAGCGGCAAACTTGAGAGTCGGCGCCGGGCTTTATGGGGAGGGAAGGCCCCCCGCAGGGGCCCGAGCCCCGCCCCCGCGGGACTATTAGGTTCGGCGCTCCCCCCGGGCCGTGCCCCCGTACCCGGCGCCGGAGGGCCTCCCCCGGCTGAAATGGGACCCGACCGGACCGGAGCTCCGGACGATCGGGACCGAGCTCCTCCGGGCCGGGGAGGAGCGACTCGAGCGGCTCCTGAAGGGCGAGGCACCGCCCACGCTCGACGGCTTCTTTTCCGACCTCGATCGGATCCTCCTGGAGGTCCGGGACGTCGGCAGCCACGGGAGCTTCCTGTTCAACGTCCACGCGGACCCCGAGGTGCGCGCGGCGGGGCGCGAGCTCTCCGAGGCCTCCGACCGGTTCTACAACGCCTTCCGGATCAACCTCCGGGCCTACGAGCGGCTCGGCGCCCTCGATCTCGCCGGGGCCGACCTCGTCACCCGTCGCACCGTCGAGAAGATGCGCAAGGAGATGCGGCGCTCCGGGGTCGAGCGCCCCCCGGAGGTCCGCGAGCGGTTGCGCGCGCTCTCCGACGCGATCGATTCGGTGAGCAACCAGTTCGTGCAGAACATCGCGACCCAGCCGAGGAGCCTCGAGGTCGCCGGGGTCGAGGAGCTGAAGGGCCTCCCCCCCGATTACCTGGCGGCGCACCCGGCCGGGCCGGACGGGCGGATCCGGCTCACGACCCAGTACCCGGACTACCTCCCGGTCCAGAACTACGCCGACCGGGCCGAGCTGCGGAGCGCTCTCATGCACGAGTTCATGAACCGCGCCTATCCGGACAACCTCGCGGTCCTCTCCGATCTCCTCGCGAAGCGGCACGAGTTCGCGACGAGCCTCGGCTACCCCGCC
>JASHVI010000147.1 GCA_030039525.1 Thermoplasmata archaeon | reverse complement strand
TCGGATCGCGTTCCGGGAGGGCCTGCTCCGGAGGGCCGACATGCGGGGCGAAGGGCCGGGCTCGACATAACCCGCCCGTAGGCGCGTCGCGGCTCCGTTTCCCCGGGGATCCCTCGCGCCGACCCGCGCCGGAAGGGCCCTCCGAAGCCGGCTACGCCGGGGGAGCGGGAGCGCCGTCGGCTCGGCGGGCCGCCGGCACCGCGGTCTCCCCTCGGAAGGCGAGGTAGGCGCCGAGCGCCGCGATCGGGACCCCGAGCGCCCCCAGCAGCGGAGGGAGGTTCGCGAGGAGGAGGACCCCGAGCAGGAGCGTGAACACCGGTATCGTCGCCATCAGCACCGAGGGGAGCAGCAGGCCCGCCCGCTCGATGGCCCGGAAGTAGAGCCAGGGGCCCACGAAGAACGAGAGGAGGCCGTTGATCGCGAGCAAGAGGACCGTTTCCGTCGAGAGGGCGCCGAAGGCGGCGACCCCGCCGGGGAGCCCCGGGGCCAGCGCGAGGCAGAGCAGGCCGGCGCCGACGGTGGCCGGTGCCAGCAGGGAGGCCGTCGGTACCCGCCGCCCCTCCCGCGCGGTCCAGACGAAGTAGGCCGCGATCAGGAACGGCAGTCCGAGCGCGAGCCCCCAGTCGGCCCCGGAGAGCCCCCGGGTGGCGCCTCCGGAGACGATCGAGAGGCCCGCGCCGACCGTGCTCACGACGATGCCAAGGGCGAAGAGCGGCGTCTCGAACCGGTCCCGGCCCTCTCGGAAGACCGCGACGACCAGGATCGGGGTCAGCACCACGTCGGCGACCAGCGTGAGGAGCGACGTGTCGACGGCCCCGACGGAGTAGGTGGCGACGAGCACGGCCGACTGCATCGCGACCAGGAGGGCGAGCCGGCCGTACGTCGAGGGCTTCGCCACGGCCCGCCGGAGCTCGGGGGCCTGCCCCGCGACGAGGAGGTAGGCCACGTAGCCGATCCCCCCGCTGAGGAACGGGATCGCGAGGATCGGGTCGTCTCCCGCCCCCTGAGCGCGGGCGCGCAGCACGAAGAAGTAGTAGCTCGCCCAGAGCAGCGCCGCTCCGGCCGCGAGCGTACCGGCCTCCCGCGACGCGGCCCCGCGCGCGGGCCCGCCCTCCGGCACCTTCGGCGCTCCCTCGCGGACCCGAGCCTATCCGTATCCGGTGTAGGCGAGGCCGAGTTCGGGGACGGTCACGCCTCGACCCGGAGCGACCGTGCCGACCCGGAGCGCGTCCGGCGCGCCGTTCACCTTGAGCCGGGCCAGGAGGCGGGTGGCCTCCCGCTCCGCGACGACCGCGACGAACCCGATCCCCATGTTGAACGTCTCGTACGCCTCGGAGAGGTCGAGGTCGCCGAGGTCGACGATCCACTCGAAGAGCCCCGCGGGGGCCGGCCACCGGTCGAGGTCGAAGCGCAGCTTGTGGGCGATGCGGGTGAGGTTCCGCACGCCGCCCCCCGAGATGTGCGCGAGGCCGTGGACCGCGGGATCGTCGGCGATCGCCTCGACGGGGCGCGTGTAGATCCGGGTCGGCTTCAGCAGCTCCTCGGCCAGCGGGACGCGGGCCCCGGGCCGACGCCGGCGGAGGTCCACCCCTTCCCGCGCGAGGAGGGACCGGACGAGCGTGAAGCCGTTCGCGTGGAACCCGTCCGACCGGAACCCGATGACGACGTCTCCGGCCGCGATCCGGTCCCCCAGCACCGGGGGGCGACCCCCGGGGAAGTAGCCGAGGGCCGTGCCGCCGGCGTCGAACCCCTTCACGAGGTCCGGGACGATGGCGGTCTCCCCCCCGAGCAGGTGGCACCCGGACTTCTTGAGGCCCCTCGCGAGCCCCTTGCCGAGGGCGGCGAGCCGTCGCCGGTCGGGCGCGGGACAGAGCAGCGTGTCGACGAGCGCGACCGGCCGGGCCCCCACGCTCGAGAGGTCGTTGACGTTCACCCCGACGATGTCCTCCCCGATCTCCTCCCACCGGTCGGTCGCCTCGGCGAGGAGGACCTTGGTCCCGACGGTGTCGGTGGTCATCGCGACGGTCGTCCCCCCGATCTCGAGGAGGCCGGCGTAGTGGCCGGGCGCCGGCAGCTGACGGCCGTTGCCGGCCGGGGCCGTGGACCGCGCGCCGCGGAGCAGCGCTTCCACGGCCTCGGAGGTCGCCTTGCGGTCGACCCCGGCCCTCGCGTAGGCCCCGGGTTCGGGAGTCGGCACCGGCGGCCCCAAGGGGACGAGGGGAAAAGCGTGGCGCGCTCGGGAGCGCTCTTTATCGGCCGGGCGCCTCGGCCCCGCCGTGAGCCGACGGTCCGGAGGAGCCTCCGAGGCCCGGACCGAGGCGGATTGGGTCCTCGCGGGCCGGGCCTGGGTCGGGGGCCGCCTCCAGTCGGTCGAGGTCGGGATCTCGGAGGAGGGCGACATCGTCCGCGTCGCCCGCACGATTCGGGCCTCCCGGCGCGTCGATCTCGGCGAGTCGGTACTGATCCCGTCGGCCGTGGACCTCCACGTCCACTTCCGGGACCCGGCTCCCCCCGGGGCGGCCGAGACGATCTCGGACGGCACCCTGCAGGCCGTCCACGGCGGGGTCGGGGCGGTCGGGGACATGCCGAACACCGAACCACCCATCCGGACGGTGGAGGACCTCGAGGCGAAGGAGTCCCGGGCCCGACGCCGCTCCGCCTGCCACCTGGTCCTCTACGCCCAGGCCTCCCGCCCGGCCGCCGTCCGCCGGCTGGCCGGCGCGGCCGGGGCACTGAAGCTGTACACGGCGCCAACCACCGGGGTACCGGAACCTCCGCCCGCGGCCGAGTGGCCCGAGCTGTTCGGCGCGGTGCGGGCGACGGGGCTCGCCCTCGCGGCGCACGCCGAGGACCCGGCGGAGTTCGTCGAGCCTCCGCGCGCGCCGGAGGACCTGCCGGGGTGGGATGCGGCCCGCCCCGAGTCGGCCGAGCGCTCTTCGGTCGAACGCCTGATCGCGTCGGCGGGCCCCGCGCGTCTCCACATCGCGCACGCCACCCAGGAGGCCGTGGTCGACCGGGTCGCGCGGGCCGGGTACTGCTGCGAAGCCACCCCGCACCACCTCCTCCTCTCCTCCGAGGTCCGGGACCTCGGGACGGCGGGCAAGGTGAACCCCCCGCTGCGCGGCGAGGCGACCCGTCGTCGCCTCTGGGAGGCGTTCCGCACGGGTCGGATCCCCATCCTCGCCAGCGACCACGCGCCGCACGCGGAGTCGGAGAAGGCCCGCCCGTTCCCGCTCGCCCCCTCCGGGGTCCCCGGGGTCGAGACGATGATCCCGCTCATGCTCGCGCGCGTCGCCCGCGCGGAGCTATCGCTCCCGGTCCTCCAGGCCGCGGCCTGCGACCGCCCGGCCCGGTGGTTCGGGCTCCCGATGGGTCGGCTCTCGCCGGGCCACCGGGCCTCCCTCTTGGCCGTCGACTTCCGCCGCCGGATCCGGCTCCGGTCCGGCGCGCTGCACGCGCCCGAGGCCCGGACGCCGTTCGAAGGCCGGGAGGCGGTCTTCCCGCTCCGTCACTACCTCGACGGCGAGCCCGTCGTCGACCTCGGCGAGTACGTCGGCCGCCGACAGGGCCGCGTGCTCCGCCCCGACTACGCGAGGCACTAGCACGCCGGGCCGCGCCGCCGAATTGGGTTAAGTAGAGCCCGGCCCCCGCGAGGACCGCCCCATGGCGAGCGACGCGGTCGTTACGGGCGAGGGCGTCTGGAAGGTCTACGGCGCCGGGGAGACGGAGGTCACGGCCCTCCGAGGGATCAACATCGAGATCCGGCGGGGGGAGATGGCGGCGATCATGGGCCCCTCCGGCTGCGGCAAGACGACCTTCCTCAACTGCTTCTCCGGGCTCGACGAGATCTCCCGGGGCCGGGTCACGCTCGAGGGCGTCGACATCCACCAGCTGCCCGATCGGGCCCGCAGCGAGTACCGCGCGCGGCGGAGCGGCTTCGTGTTCCAGTCGTACAACCTCCTCCCGATCCTCTCCGCGGTCGAGAACGTCGAGATGCCGCTGCTCATCGGCGGCGTGAAGCTGAAGGAGGCGCGGGAGCGCTCGGCCCAGATGCTGACCGACCTCGGGCTCGGCGAGCGCCTGAACCACCGGCCCTCCGAGCTCTCCGGCGGTCAGCAGCAGCGGGTCTCCCTCGCCCGGGCGCTCGTGGGCCGCCCGGCGATCGTCTGGGCCGACGAGCCCACCGGCAACCTCGACGAGGAGGGCTCGAAGCAGGTCACGGAGCTACTGCGCGACCTCAACCGACGCTACGCGCAGACGATCGTCGTCGTCACCCACGACCCGGACGTCGCGGAGGCCTGCGATCGGACGCTGAAGATGCGCGACGGCCAGTTCGTCGCCTGAGCGGAGGGCCCCGCGGATGGCCAGCGCGCTCGGGCTCGGCATCCTCCTGACCCTCGTCATCGTGGGGGTCTCGCTGATCCTCGCCCTGGCCTACCCGATCCCCTGGCGGCTCGCCCGGCGCAACGTCCGGCGGGGCCTCGGACGATCGGTCCTCATCATCGCCGGGCTCCTCGTCGCGACGACCATCGTCTCCGGGAGCCTCGTCATCGGGGACACCATCGACAACCTCGACGTCCACTTCGCCTACCAGGAGTACGGGTTCACCGACGAGGGGGTCTACAACGCCTCGCCGAACGCGACGTACCCGTTCTTCCCGGAGAACGTCAGCACGGCGCTCTCCCACGACCTCGCCGGCAATCCCCACGTCGCGGCGATCACGCCCGAGGTGGTCGCCACCGCCACCGGCCGGGACCTCCGCACCGGCGTGCCGCAGACCGGCCTCGACCTGATCGGGGCGTACCCCAACGCCTCGATCGCCCTCGGCGACTTCACCGCCGACAACGGGACGAAGCTCGCCGGCCCCGCCAACGGGACGGTCTACCTCGACGACCAGGCGGCCTCCGACCTCAACGCGACCGCGGGCGACCGGATCGCGCTCTACGCCACGGGCGCGACGGTCGCGGTCGTCGCGGCGATCGTCCAG
>JASHVI010000146.1 GCA_030039525.1 Thermoplasmata archaeon | reverse complement strand
CCTGGCGGTACCCGATCGAGACGGTCCGGGCGACGCTCGACGCGGCCGGGTGGCGGGTCCCGGTCGACGCCGCCGACCCGGCCGGGGTCCGGAAGCTCCTGCGCGACCCGAAGCTCCCGGTCGAGCTCCGACGTCGTCTGGCCGAGCTGGGGGACCGTCGCGTCGACTACTACTGGAGCTCGGAATCGGCCGAGTCGGACGCCTGAACCGGAGCTCCGGCGCCCTCGGAGCGCCGCCGCGGTCCGGTCCGTTCGCAAAGGATATCACCGCCTCCCGGTAGGGCCCCCAATGGGAATCGCACTCGCGTCGGAGGAGCGTCTCGCCTCCCTCGGGACGGGAGAGCCGGCCCTCGCCACCCTCTGCTCGCACTCCTCGCTCCAGATCTTCCACGGCGCCCGTGCCGAGGGGTTCCGGACGATCGGGATCAGCGTCGGCGCGCCGCACCGCTTCTACGAGGCCTTCCCGAAGGCCCGACCCGACGAGTTCCTCCAGGTCCCGGCGGCCCGGGAGATCGTCGGCCTCGCCGAGCGCCTCCGCCGGGAGGGCGCGATCATCGTCCCGCACGGCTCCTTCGTGGAGTACGTCGGGCCCGAGGCGTTCCAGGCCCTCGAGGTGCCGGTCTTCGGGAACCGGGCCGTGATCGGCTGGGAGTCCGACCGGGAGAAGGAGCGGCAGTGGCTCGAAGGGGCCGGCGTCCGGATGCCGCGTCGCTTCGAGACGGCGGGCGAGGTCGACGGGCCGGTCATCGTGAAGTACTACGGGGCGAAGGGCGGCAAGGGATTCTACCTTGCGAAGAACCGCGAGGCGCTCGCCACGTTCCGGCCGAGCGGGCCCCACGTCATCCAGGAGTACGTGCTCGGCACCCGCTACTACGTGCACTTCTTCTACTCGCCGCTCCACCGGGACGGCTACCGCGTCGGCGAGGGCTCGCTCGAGCTCCTCGGGATGGACCGGCGCGACGAGGCGAACATCGACGAGCTCTACAAGCTCGGGGCGCAGGAGGAGCTCCTGAAGGCGGGGATCCGGCCGACCTTCGTGGTCACCGGGAACGTCCCGGTCGTCCTGCGCGAGAGCCTGCTGCCCCAGATCTTCGAGATCGGGGCGCGGATCGTGGAGCGGTCGATCGAGCTCTTCGGCGGCATGGTGGGCCCGTTCTGCGTCGAGGGGATCATGACCGAGGAGCTGGAGTTCAAGGTCTTCGAGATCTCGACGCGCATCGTCGCCGGGACCAACCTGTTCGTCAACGGCTCCCCGTACTCCGACCTCACCGAGCCCGGCCTCTCGATGGGACGGCGGATCGCCCGCGAGGTCCGCGCCGCCCGGCGCGCCGGTCGCCTCGCCGAGATCCTCAGCTAGGCTCCCGGGAGCGCCCTTGGCGGAGGGGATCCGGGCCCGCGCGCTCACGAAGCGCTACCCGAAGTCGAAGACGGGCCCTCCGGCCCTCGCCGGGGTCGACCTCGAGATCCCGCCGGGCCGGGTCTTCGGGCTCATCGGCCGCAACGGCGCGGGAAAGACGACGTTCGTTCGGATCTGCGCGACGCAGCTCACGCCGACCTCGGGGGAGCTCACCGTCCTCGGGCTCGACGCGGTCCGGGAGGCCTCGGAGGTCCGGACGCGCATCGCCTGCGTTCCCCAGGAGTCCCGGCCGCTCTACTTCGTCACGAGCCGCCAGCTCGTCGACCTCTACCTGAGGATGCGCGGCGCCGATCGGACGGCGGCCGCCCTCCGGGCGAAGGAGGTCCTGAAGGAGCTCGAGCTCACCGAGGTCGCGGACAAGCTCGTGAGCCACCTCTCTGGCGGGATGCGCCGGAGGGTGATGGTCGCCATGGTCCTCGCCAGCGACGCGGAGGTGCTCTTCCTCGACGAGCCGACGACCGGGCTCGATCCGGTCGCCCGGCGGGACGTCTGGTCGGCGATCCGCCGCGTCGCGCGGGACAACCGGACCGTCGTCCTCACGACCCACTACCTCGACGAGGCGGAGGCGCTCTCCCACGAGCTCGCGCTCCTCGAGGGGGGCCGCGTCGTCCTCGAGGGCCGGCCCGCCGATCTGCGCGGACGGGTCCGGCAGCCCTGGCGCGTGACGGTCCCCACCGAGTTCCCGCTCGAGGAGCTGCGCTCGTACGGGACGCCGAGCCCGGTGGAGGGGGGCTACCTGGTCTTCGCGACCGAGCCCGCGGCGCGGGAGCTCGCGATGGCGGCGCTGCAGCGCGGCATGCGGATCTCGCTTGGACCGGTCTCCCTCGAGGACCTCTTCCTCCAGACCGTGGGGAAGCCCCTCACCGGGCCCGAGGAACCGCTCGAGTCGGAGGCCTCGTGACCGAGCGCCGCCGCCTCCGCTCCCTCGTCACCCTCGCCTACCTGAACGGGGTGCTGCCGATCAAGACGCAGCCGCTCTACCTCCTCAACCTGATCGCCTCCCCGCTCTCGTTCCTCTTCTTCATCGACATCGCCTCCCACGGGGTCCTCCTCCTCTACGGGATCTCCGGCGGGATGGTGCTCACCGTCCTCACGATCGGCTCGTCGCTGCAGACCGACATGTCCCACTACCGGCAGGACCTGAAGTGGCAGGACGTCGTCGTCGCCTCGCCGGTCGAGGCCACGACCTACGTCGCCGGGATGGCCCTCTCGGAGCTCCTCTACTCGCTCCCGGGGATGGGGGTCTTCGTCGCGCTGTGGATCTTCGCCGGGGGCGGCACGCTCCTCGGCGCCGTCTCGGTGGCCATCGTCCTCCTCTGCGTCTGGGCCTTCGCCTCCGCGCTCGGCTTCACCCTCGCGACGTACTTCGAGGACGTCCGCGAGACCTGGGTCTTCGCCCCGTTCATCTCCCTTGGCCTCACCGTGCTCCCGCCGGTCTACTACCCGATCACCTCGCTCCCCGCCTCGGTCCGGCCCTTCGCCTACCTCTCGCCGACGACCTACGCGGCCGACCTCTTGCACAACGCGATCGGCATCCAGCCCCTCGGGTTCGACGCGCTCCTCCTCAACTGGGGCGTGCTGCTCGGCTTCACGGCCGCGCTGCTCCTCCTTGCCGGCCTCAAGGCCCGCTGGCGCGATCCGTAGCGGGCGACGTATTGCCGACGGCCCGCGGTCGCCCGGCCCCCCGGGCGAGCCATTATGTAGCGCCCCACTGGTCGCCGCGCCGCGATGCTCGCGGCGACCGATCGAAGGAGCTTCTCGAGCGCGGAGGACCGGTTCCAGCCGTGCGCGTACTGCGGCCGCGAGCTCGTGATGCTCCCGAACGATCGGCGGGGCGGCGCCTGCTTCGACTGCCTCTCCCTGCTCGGACCGGTCGCGGCCCCGTGCCCCGACTGCGGCGCCGAGATCCCGGCCGACTCCCGCTCGATCGGCTGTCCCTCCTGCGGCTGGGGCGCCCGGGGCTAGCGGCACGCGTCCCGCCCTCGGCAAGCTTATCCGAGCCCTCCCGTCCTCGCGCCGGGCGTGCCGAGGTGGCTCAGTCCGGTACGGCGCGAGTCTGGAAAGCTCGTGGCGGCAACGCCTCGGGAGTTCAAAGGGCGGGCCGCGGCGTCGCCGCCCGCCGGGAAGTCTCCCCCTCGGCGCTCCCCTCGCTAGCTTAGCCGCGCGAGGGCGCGCGCGATCGCGGGTCCGGTCGGGAGGCCCTTCGTAGCCCGGCGGCCATCTCGGCCTGCGCGGCGCGCCGCAAGTAGGCCGCGGTGGGGGCCCGCGGGGAGGGCCGCACGCTCCGGGGCCGCTCCGCGGCCGCGGCGATGCCCGCGAGCGCGCGGCGGAGCTCGTCGACGATCGGGAGGTCGGCGGCCCGCGAGGTCCGGCTCAGCGGGTTGAGATCGATGGCGATCACCCGGAGGCCGCGGCGCTTCAGCGCCTCGGCCCGGTCGCCGTCCTCGAGCGGGATGAGCGCGACGTCGGCGTGGTAGAGCCCCCGCCGGTCGACGAGGGCCCGGTCGCTCGGGAGGCCCGGGATGCGGGCCGTCGGGCGGCGGCCCAGCGGGTTCGACACCCCGGCCCGAAGGAGGCGGCGTGCGATGCGGTCGGCCCGCGCGTCGGTCCGGTGGAAGAGGTTCACCTCGACCAGGAGCCCCGGCACCGCGCGCTGGAGGCGCGCCACCTCCCCCGCCGCGAGGGCCGCGACGTTCCCGTTCACGCTGACGACCGGACGTCGGGCCGCGCGGAGCCACTCCGCGGCGGTCCGCTCGGCCCGCGCCGCGCTCGCCGTCGTGCGTTCGCCGAGCAGGTAGTCGAAGGCCTCGCCGCGACCGTGCGCGATCAGCCCCTCCGGGACGACGAGGCCCCGGCGCGTCGCTTCGGCGAGCGCCGCCCGTACGACGAGGCTCCGGTACCTCGGATGGCGGGGGGAGATCCGGGTCATGCCGGGGGCGCGGCTAGCCGGAGGCGGCGTCGGTCCCGTGGCGCT
The DNA here is from genome assembly GCA_030039525.1 of Thermoplasmata archaeon. GTDB lineage: Archaea > Thermoplasmatota > Thermoplasmata > Lutacidiplasmatales > UBA184 > Lutacidiplasma. Next base: position 2,292 of record JASHVI010000146.1, on the reverse strand, counting down.
CCCCGTTCCCGTTCTGCGCGGGGGCGGAGGTCCCGTTGGCGACCTCGAGGGCGGAGAGCCGCTGGTCGAGCACGTTGAGCCCGTCCTCGAGCGTCTTCGCGACCACGAGCTTCAGCGACTCCTCGAGGGCGACCAGGTCCCGGCCGAGGTCGGTGATCCGCCGGGCGTTCTCGTTGAGGAGGAGGCGGGTCTGCGTGGCGACCCGGTAGGTGTCGGAGACGTCCTTCAGCATCTGCTTGGAGGCCTGCGAGAAGTTCTCGGCCGAGTCGCCGATCGGCTTCCAGCGCTCGGTGAGCCCCTCGTTGAGCTGGGCGTTCAGCCCCTGGAGGAGCTTCTGGAGTCCCTCGTTCAGCCCCCGGTCGACGCGGGCCGCCAGCGCGCCCTCGAGCGCCTCGAGGCGCGACTGGACCTCGGCCCCGCCGCCGGCCGTCGTCTTCTCGAGCCGGGCGATCCGCTCATCGAGCGCCTCGAGGCGGCCGACGAGGTTCGTGTAGGCCGAGGAGATGAGCGTGTCCGCGCGGGCCTGGCCGGCCTCGTGGGCCCTCAGCAGGAGGTGGAGGACCCAGTGCTCGCGCCCCTTCGCCTCGGCGAGCGGGGATTTCTCGAGCCGGTCCCGCGCCTCCCGGTTCTCGACCAGCTGCTGGATCTCCTTCAGGATCTCCAGGCGGAGCGAGCCGGTGGTCGGGGGGGCCGGGTTCGGTCGGCCCGCCATCGGGTTCGAATGGAAGCCTCGGCATATACGGATTCCGAACGTCGAGCGCCCGGCGAGGGCGAGACGGGGGCCGATGCGGTCCTACTCGAAGCCCGGGCCGAGGAGCTCCCGGGCGACGAGGAGGCGCCGGATCTCCGAGGTGCCGGCGCCGATCTCGAGCAGCTTCGCGTCGCGCGCGAGCCGCTCCAGCGGGCAGTCGCGCATGTAGCCGTAGCCCCCCATGACCTGGATCGCCTCCAGCGCCCCGCGGGTGGAGGCCTCGCTCGCGTAGGTGAGCGCCGCGGCGCTCGCCCGCATCCCGCGCTTGTCGGACTGCACGGAGCGCAGCGCCTCGCCGAGCAGGAGCCGGGAGCACTGGAGCGCGAAGTAGAGGTTCGCGATCTTCTCCTGGATCAGCTGGAAGGAGCCGATCTTCTTCCCGAACTGCTCGCGCTGCCGCGCGTAGGCGACCGACCGCTCGAGGCACTCGGCGAGGATCCCGACGGGGATCGCGGCCAGGACCGCCCGCTCGACGTTGAGGCCCCCCATCATCACCTCGACCCCCTCGTGTTCCCGCCCGAGCAGGCGTTCCTCGGGGAGCTCGACGTCCCGGAAGAGGAGCTCGCCGGTCGGCGAGCCCCGCATGCCCATCTTGTCGAGGGACCTCGAGACGGAGAAGCCGGCGTCGTCCCGCCGGACCACGAAGGCCGAGATGCCCCGGCTCCCGCGCTCCGGCGCCGTCTTCGCGTAGACGATGAGGGTGTCGGCGACCGGCCCGTTGGTGATGAACTGCTTCGTGCCGTTCAGGCGGAACCGCCGGCCCGACCGCTCGGCGCGGGTCCGCAGCGCGACGGCGTCGGAGCCCGCGTCCGGCTCCGTCAGGGCGAGCGCGCCGACCGCGGCGCCCCGGAGGAGGTCGGGGAGGAACTCGCGGCGCTGGGCCTCGCTGCCGTTGCGGTAGAGGTTGTCGGCGCAGAGGTTCGAGTGGGCCCCGACGGAGAGCGCGAGCGCCGGGCTCACCCGCGCGATCTCCTCGAGGACGACCGCCTGCGCGGCGTAGCCGAGCCCGAGGCCCCCGAAGGCCTCGGGGACGGAGATGCCGAGGAACCCGTCCTCGCCGAGCCGACGGAAGAGCTCCCGGGGGAACCAGTCCTCCCGGTCCATCCGGTCGGCGACCGGGGCCAGGTGGGTCCGCACGAACCGACGCGCGGCCTCGCGCAGGGAGGCGGTCGCCTCCTCCGACTCGGCCGCACCCGGCGCGATCACCGCGGCGTCCACGCCGCAGCGAGGGGCGGCCCCGATTAACGGTTGTTCCCGGGGGCCGGCCCCGGGACCTGAAGGTAGAGGTGTCTCCGCCACTCCTCGTTCGGCTCCGGGAAATCGGTGCGGTAGTGGGTCCCCCGGCTCTCCTCGCGCGCGGAGGCCGCGGCGACGATGAGGCGGCCCGTGAGGGCGGCGTTCGCCACCGGCCCCGGCAGCTCCGCCTCGCGGGCGGGCTCGGCCCGGGCGGCGATCGCGCCCAGCCCCTCCGAGGCCTCCGAGAGGCCCGAGGCGTCCCGGAGGATTCCGGCGAGCTCCCAGAGGAGGCGGCGGACCTCCGG
>JASHVI010000145.1 GCA_030039525.1 Thermoplasmata archaeon | reverse complement strand
CAGGGAACCCGGTCGGAAGCGTCGGAGCGAATCGGTCGGACCGTCTCTCAGGGGGTGATTCTCCCGTGCGTGAGCCGAACGGCAGGAATGGGTTGGGGCGGGAGGGGCGCGCTCTTCGCGCCGACTCCCGCCCTAACGGCGACTCACGATTCGACGATGTCGATGAGCTGGGCCCCGTAGCCGTGGGTCTTCATGTTGATCGCGCCCGTCGCGGACCCGTGGTAGACCTCGAACTCGTCCACGATGTCCCCTCCGACATAGGTGTAGATCGCGTACTGGTACATGCTGTCGGTGGTCGCGTTGATGCTGTAGGTCACGTTCACCGTGGTGGACTGCGAGGTCCAGGGTGTGGACGCCGAATAGTTGTACGAGGTACAGTACGTCGCGTTGAAGCAATAGGAGTACTTCTCCACGTAGCTGTACGCGAAGGCGGGGTATCCGCCCGACGTCGCCGTCGGATAGTAGATCGCCCCGGAGCTCAAGTTGACGAGCTCGGCGTAATTGATCACCTGGCTGATCGCTTCGGCGATGCAGGAGACGTACGAGAACGACCCGGTCCAGACCGCGGTGGGGCAGGATCCTTTCGTGGTCAGGCTGTAGTTCGCGATCGCGGAGATGTTCCACGTCACGTTGAAGGTGACCGGGTGGATCCCGACCGGGACCTTCACCGGGTACGTCAGACCCACCGCGTACTGCTCGAGGGCCGTCGACGTGGTCTGCTTGCCGAGCGGGGAGGGGCAGCTCTTGGCCGACGCGGAGCCGATCCAGGCCGCGTCGCCGGTGTGCTTCGAGAAGGTCGCCGCCTTACCGGTCAATGAGGAGCATCCCGAAAGCTCCACGATGACGTTGGTCGGGGCGACGAGCCCCTTGCTCCACGGCCCCGGATACGTGTATCCTGCGGCGGCCGCCGAGGAGGCCATGAGGACGCAGGCGAAGATCGCCCCCCCGCCGCTCATGAGCCAAGTCCCGATCCGCACTCCGCTCTTTCGCTGTCTTTTCGAACTCGCCATTCTTTCGCTCCTCCCCCCGCTCGTGCGGGCGAAGCGCCGGTGCACTCCGAGAACCTACATATCGGAGGCCCCCCCCCGAGTCGGGGACGCCGTGTTCCTCGGCGACCCGGAGCCCGGTCCGCGGGTACCGGGGGGCCGCTACTGGATGGGTCCGAGGTCCATCGTCCGGAAGCCGTAGATCGCCGCGCCGAACGCGGCCGAGGCCAGCAGCGCGAGCACGCCGAGGCTCACGAGGTCGGGGGCCCCGAGCGACCTCGCGAAGGCGTCGCGGATGGTGTTCGCGGCGTAGGTGAGCGGGTTGCCGTAGAAGACCACGGCGAGCACGCGGGGGGTCCGCGACGTGATCGGATAGTAGACGGTGGAGAGGAAGATCACGAAGAGCTGCAGGAACGACTGGATCGTGAAGTAGGCGTTCGCCGACCGGAGCCGGGTCCCCAGCGCGATCAGGAAGCCCGCGAAGAAGATGCTCCCGAGGGCGACCGTGAGGAGCACGGTCAGGGCCCCCGTGGCCGAGAGCGTCGGGAGGCCGATGAACGGGACCCCGACGAGGATCATGACGCCGACACCGACGAGGGAGAACAACAGGGTGGTGAGCACGAGCCCCGCGAGGTACTCCGAGCGCAGGAAGGGGCCCGAGAAGATCTGCTCGACCATCGCCCACCGGCGGTCCAGCCAGAAGAGATTCCCGGAGATCACCCCGCCCGTCACCATCTGGAAGGCGATCATGCCCGGGATCAGGAACGCGGTGTACGACGAGCCGCCGGTCACGTTCGCGCTGATGAGCGTGCTGAACATCGTGCCGAGCACCACGATGGTGATGGCCGGCTGCCCGAACCGGATGATGACCGTGAGCGGGTCGAGGTTCGAGGCGAAGTTCCGGACGACCAGCCGGAGGACCGGGGGGAGGCTCACGCGAGACCCCCGTCCCGTCGGCCGGACAGCGGGTCCGCCGCCGGGACGCCCCCGGCTCGAGCCTCCTCGGAGTCCCCGCCATCCCCGATCATTCCGAGGAAGGCCCCCTCCAGGGTCGGCTCCTCGATCGAGATCCGCTCGATGGCGAGGCCGTGACGGTGCGCCCACTCCGTGACCCACGGGAGCAGCGCCTCTACGTTCTGGGCCCGGAACGTGAGCCGAGGAACCGGCGGCGCTCCCGGGGCCGACTCGGCGAGCACCGTCGCGCCGCGCCGCCCGAGCTCGACCTCGGCCTCCGCGCGCGGACCGGGACCGGGGGACTCGGCGAAGACCGCCGTGACCTCGCGCGCGCCGCTGTAGGCCCGCTTCAGCTCCTCGGCGGTGTCGAGCGCGAGGAGGCGCCCCTGGTGCATCACGGCGATCCGGTCGCAGAGGAGGTCCGCCTCGTGCAGGATGTGCGTCGTGAACACGATCGTGAGCCCCGCCCGGGCCCGGTCCTTGAGGTAGCGCAGGATCCGCCGTCGCGCGATCGCGTCGAGGCCTACGGTGGGCTCGTCGAGGAACAGCACCTCCATGGGGTGCATGAGCTCCCGCGCCACCTGGAACCGGCGGCGCTCCCCCCCGGAGAGCGCCCACGGCTTGCGACGCCGCACCGCGTCGAGCTCGAACAGCGCGAGCATCTCCTCCGCGCGGGTCCGGGCGGTCTCCCGCCCGACGCCCCAGAGGAAGGCGTAGAGCGTCAAGTTCTGCTCGACCGTCACGAAGTCGAGCGACTCCGACTGGAGCACGACCCCGAGCCGTTGGCGCAGCGCACGGCCTCCCGTTCGGACGTCCACGCCGAGGATCCGGGCCGTGCCTTCGGTGGGGGGCAGGAGCGTGGTCAGCAGGCGCACGGTCGTGGTCTTCCCCGCGCCGTTGCGCC
>JASHVI010000144.1 GCA_030039525.1 Thermoplasmata archaeon | reverse complement strand
GGTCAACGACGGCCTCGTGCTCGGGCACGGGATCCTCGTCGCCTCGGACGCGAGCGGCCGGGTCTACCTGATCTGAACCCGCGCTCGGGCCGCTCCGAGGTCCGCGGCCCCGGTCGGGCGTAAGCCGCCGGCGGGGTCGCGCGGGGCGCCCCCGGGAGGGGAGGGCCGGTCTAGCCGCCGATGTCGATGATCGGGATGACCGCCACGATCGTGGCGGGGTTCCCGGTGTAGGCGATCTGGATCTCGCAGTCGGCCGACTGGCTGGTGAAGCACCACGGCGGCGCGCCGTGGTAGTCGTCGTCCGGGCAGTTCCCGTTGCGGTCGCAGAAGTTCGCGAGCGGGTGCTCGTAGACGACGAAGATGTCGCCGTCGTGCAGGACGGTGGTGCCGGGGACGATCTGCTCGAAGTAGGCGAGGCGGTTGAAGTACGTCGCCGTCGTCCCGGACTTGCTCGGGTGCCACGTCCCGCACTGCCCGAGGGCGGGGGCGCCGGTCCCCGGGTTCGCGCCGGTCCCGGGGATGACCTCCATCGCGGCGAAGGTGCCGTTCAGCAGCGAGGTGTGGTTGCAGAGCATCTCGAAGTCGAGGTCGACGAGCGGGATGTTCTGCGGAGAATGCGCCGTGAAGACGATGAAGAAGGCCGGGAGGCCGTCGCAGGAGGCGTAGATCGTGTCGTTCGAGCAGTCGGTGGGGTCCCCCCAGGCCGGCTCGGTCTGGTCCCCCTCGGCGACGTAGTCGATCTGGACCCCGACGGTGGGGGTGTGGATCCTCAGCGACCAGAGGACGACGCCGCAGGCGATGGTGATCGCCGTCAGCAGAAGCGCCGCGATGATCGGGCTCACCGCTCGGAGCCCGGAGAGCCGGCGGCGCCGCCAGTGCATGACGAGGGAAGAAAATGCCCGAGGGCGCTACAAGAACCTATCGAAGGTCGGCGGGGGGGAGTCTCGGTCGGTCGCTCGGAAAGGGACCCCCCTCGGGGGACCCTAGGCGGGGGCGCCGTCGAGCGCCCGCGCGAGACGGTAGTACGCCTCGGCCGGGAGCTCCTCCGGGCGCCGGGAAGGCCAGTCCGTCGGCCAGCCGGCCGAGGCGGCGGCCCGCGGAGGCTCCCAGCCGCGGGGCAGGGCCCCCGGGAGGAGGTTCTTCAGCTGCTTGCGGCGGGCGGAGAAGAGCCGACGGGTCAGCTCCTCGAAGGCCGGGGGGTCCGGCACGACCGGTCCCCCGGGGCGGGCCGTGAGGCGCACGACCCGCCCCGCGACGGCCGGGACCGGCTCAAAGGCCTCGGAGGGGACCGGGAGGAACCCCTCCGAGGTCGCCCAGGCGCCGACGGCGAGGGTGAGGCGTCCGAAGGCCCCGCCCCCGGGGCCGGCGAGGATCCGCTCGGCGACCTCCGCCTGCACGAGGGCGACGGTCGAGGGGACCCCGGCGCGCACCGCGGCGAGGAGGAGGGGGGTGGCGACCCGGAACGGAAGGTTCCCGCAGACGGTGCCGAAGGCGCCGAGATCGACCCGCTCGGCCGGCCCGGCGCGCACGGTGACCGTCCCGGGGAGGCTCTCCGAGAGGTGGCGGGCGAGCCGACGGTCCCGCTCGACGACGGTGAGGGGACCCACCCCCCGGCGGAGCAACGCCTCGGTGAGGGCCCCGAGTCCCGGGCCGATCTCCAGGTACGGCGGGGGCCCCTCGGCGACGAGGGCGGCCTCGGCGTCGGCCACGTGCTCGTCGAGGAGGAACGACTGGCCGAGCGCCCGGGAGGGCCTCAGGCCGAGCGCCTCGAGCCGCTCGACGACCCGGGCCCGCTCCGCGCTACGGCGCGACGAAGAGGCGGTACTTGTCCTCGACACCCGTGAGCTCCGCCTCGATCCGGGCGACGACCAGCCGCTCGGGGTTCTTGAGGTGGGTCCGCTCGGAGAGCTCCTGGAAGCTCTGGAACGGGGCCCGCTGGCGCTCCTGGACGACGTTCTGCATCGTCTTCTTCCCGATCCCCGGGAGGAGCTCGAGGAGGTGGAAGCGCCGGGAGATCCCCGGGGCCTCGTTGAAGAACCGGAGGAACCTCGGGGCGTCGTCGACCACGATCCGCTCGAGCGCCGCCGGGACCTCGGCCCGCGCGGTCGGGGTGAGCTCGGCGTGGGTGAGCCGCCGCCGGACGTGGTCGATCGGCGGGGTCGCCCCCTCCTCCGGCACGAGCGCGACGCGCCCCCCGACGGAGAGCGCCGCCCCGGGCCGCGGGACGAGCTCGAGGAGCTTCAGCTCGCCGACGCCGATCGCGAGGGCGAGCGGCTCCCGGTGGAAGCCCCTCTCCGTCGGGCGGCCGTTCGGCAGCACGTCGAGGATGTACGCGTAGCGCTCCATGGCCCGGGCTCCCGATTCATCGGTGCTGCGCGAGGATCTCCAGGATCCGGTTGAGCTGGGCCTCGTCGAGGACGACGCGCTCCTTCGAGAAGAGCAGTCGGATCTCCTCCGGCCACTGCGGCTGGATGTCGGCGAGCTTGATCGCGAGCGCCGCGTCGACGAAGGGGAGCGTGCGGAGCTCCGCGATGAGCTTCGTGATGTCGGCGGGTTCGGCCCGCCCGAAGGCCTCGGTGTGCTGCTGGGCGAGCATCGCCTCGCGCGGGAGCGTCCGGACCGCCGCCTCGGCGTTCAGCATCCGACGGACCTCGGAGAGCGGGACGGGGTCGGGCATGGCCTACACGCTCCCCCGGGCGCCCGTCGGCAGGAGGTGGATGGGCGTGGCGATCAGCTCTTTCAGCTTGCCGCCGTCCCGGAACTGGATCCGGTAGGCCCGGCCCACGCGGGCGACGACGGTGCAGACCTTGCCCTGGTACCGGGGGTGGGGCTGGCCGTGCGGGTCGGAGGCCTCCAGCTTGACGATGACCTTGTCCCCGACCTCGAACTGCCGGAGGAAGC
>JASHVI010000143.1 GCA_030039525.1 Thermoplasmata archaeon | reverse complement strand
GGCAGCGAGCTTCCCCCGGGGCCGGCTCCGTCGACGACCGGGACCGTGTTCGCTTCGCCCACCCGGGGCCCCCGCGAGCCCGGGGCCGCGCGCGTCATAAGTCCTCTCGGGGCTCCCGCCGCGTGCCGAAGCCCGGAGCCCCCCCCGACCGGCGACCGCTCGTCGAGCGGGTCCGCCCGGCGACGCTCCCCGAGATGCAGGGGCAGGCGGAGGCGATCGCGGAGCTTCGCCGCTGGGCCGACGGCTGGTCCGTGCCGGGCCGCGCTCCCACCCGTCGGGCCGCGGTCTTCGAGGGTCCGCCCGGCGTCGGCAAGACGACCGCGGCCCTTGCGATCGCCCGCGATCGCGGCTGGACGGTCGTCGAGATGAACGCCTCCGACGCCCGGAACGAGGCGGCCATCGAGGAGGTCGCCGGCCGCGCCTCTCTCTCGATGACGCTCGGCGACACCGGCTCCTTCCGCCGCACCGACCAGGGAGGGCGGGCGCTCATCCTGCTCGACGAGGCCGACTGTCTCTCGGGCCGTCGGACCGACGAGGGGGCGGCCCCGAAGCCGGCGCGGGAGACGCTCCGGGACTTCCTGAGGACACGCTACGGCACTGTCCAGGAGCTCGCGAAGGCCTGGAAGCTCGGCGAGGCCGACCGCCCGAAGCCGTTCGAGGCGTGGTCGGAGCTTCCGGCCTCCGCCGGGCGAGCGGCCTGGACGAGACTCCCGGAGGCGCAGCGCGACCTCGACGACTGGCGCGGCGCGGCCCGGCCGAGGGACCGGTCGGACCGGGGCGGGCTCGGCGCCATCGCGGCCCTCGTGCAGTCCACCCGGCAGCCGGTGATCCTCACCGTGAACGATCGGGAGCCGCTGATGCGCTACTCTGCCGTGTTCCGGAACCAGGTCGCGTGGATCCGGTTCGGGCCGGTGCCGCCCGACTCGCTCCGCGCGCTCCTCTCCCGGGTCGTGGCGAGCGAGGGGTGGGACGTCGCGCCGGAAGCGATGGAGGCGATCCTCCGACGCGCGCGGGGCGACGCGCGCGCGGCCCTCAACGACCTCGAGGCCGTGCACCCCCTCCCCCCCGGACCGCTCCAGCTCGCGCCGTTCGCGGTCCGGGATCGCACCGAGGAGCTCCGGGAGCTCACCGAGGAGGTGCTCGGCGAAGGGCGCCTGTACCGGGCCTCCGAGATCCGCGACCGGGGCGACTCCGATCCGGAGGAGCTCCTGCCCTGGATCGAGGAGAACGTTCCGCGGTTCGCCCCCTCCCGCGCCGCCCTCGATCCCGCCTTCGCGATCCTCGCCCGCGCCGACCTCCAGCTGGCCCGCGCCCGCCGCCAGCGCGCCTTCTCGCTGTGGAGCTACGCCTCCGAGCTCATGACCGGCGGGATCGGGATCGCGCTCGCCGACGCCGGCGGCGCCGCCGCCTCCCGGGCCCAGTTCCCGCAGTTCCTCAGCGAGATGGGACGCTCCCGGGGGCGACGGGCGATCCGGGACTCCGTCGCCAAGAAGTCCGGCGACCGCTTCCACGCGAGCGTCCGGATCTCCCGGGCCGAGTTCCTGCCGTTCCTGGAGCGGTGGCTGACCCCGAGGGGGCGGAAGGCCGCCCTGGCCGGCGCCGCCGACCGCAGCGCCCGGCTCTCCGAGGAGCTGGGGCTCACGGCCGAGGAGCTTGCCTTCTTGACTGGCGGTGAGGCCCCGCCGCCGGAGCCGCCGAAGCCCGAGCCCCCGAGCGTCGCCCCTCCGCCCGAGCCGCCGTCCGCGCCCGCGCCCGCGCCCGAACGGGCCGAGACCCGGCCGAAGCAGCGTCGGCTCGGCGACTTCGGGGGATAGCGGCGGAGGACCGGCTCGGAGTCCGTCGCCCGGAGCGGCGACTCCTTCGCTAGGACTCAGTCCGACGCCGCGGGCCGACGGGCCGAGAGCACCGTCGCGCAGGAGGGGCAGGGCGGCGGCTCGAGCCCGCGACGGCAGCTCTCGCAGATCGGGGAGCCGCAGTCGCGGCAATGGAACGGTTCGGGATCGCTGATCGAGATTCCGCACGCACCGCACTCGGCGATCCTCCGTCGGGCCGCGGGACGTCGCGAGCCCACCCGGGGGCTCTCCTCGGTGAGGTCATCGTCCATCCAGCCCGACGAGGGGGCGGAGGCCGGGACCCTCCGAAGGTCCTCGTCGAGGCGATCGAGCTCCCCCAGATCGAGCGGCTCCTCCGGCGCGGGAGCGCTCCGTCCCTCCCCCCAAGCCTCCGCCGGAGGGGCTCCCCAGTCCTCGCCCGCGGCTTCCAGATCCGGGTCGGCGAAGGCGAGGGCCGGCGCACGGCGGACCACCGGAGGCGGCGGCGCCGGCGGCTCCTCCTCCTCCACAATGGGTGTCCGCCGGGCCTTCGCGCGGATCCGCGCGCCGCGGGAGGTCGCCTCCGCCTCCGGGGCCTCCTCGCGGACCCCCGCGGCGATGAACCCGCCGACGAGGGCGATGATCCCGAGAGCGAGGAAGAGCTCCCAGAGGGGCAGCCGCCCCCCCTCGTAGGCGCCCCGACCGGCCCGGAGCACGTAGGCCACGACCAGGCAGGCGGCGCCGATCGCGAGCAGCCAGAGACTATCGGCGATCCCCTGGACCCAGGGGTGGGGGTGAGCGTGGCCCTCCTCGCGGCCGACGGGCCAGAGCCCGCGGCGGGAGTTGACGAGCGCCCCGGAGTGCGCGAGCGAGGGGTCGACCAAGGCTCCCG
>JASHVI010000142.1 GCA_030039525.1 Thermoplasmata archaeon | reverse complement strand
GGCGAGCGGCGGGAGGCCGAGCTGCCGGGCGAGGTCGCCCAGGTCGCGCGCGACCGCGTGGGCCCCGGAAGCGCGCAGTCGGTCGAGCGTCGGTGCCTCCGGCGGAGCCGGTGGCTCGGCGAGGATCCCGTAGAACCGGACGCGGGCGCCGACGGCCGTCTCCCCGTCCATCGGATGGTCCCCGACCAGGATCGCCCGGTCGACCGGCACCTCCATCTCCTTCAGCAGGAGCAGGAGCGCGTCGGAGTTCGGCTTGGCGGGTCCGCGGGCGCTCCGGGTGCGGAGGAAGGGAAAGTACGGCGCGAGCCCGGTCTTCGCGAGAGCCTCCCGGCAGAATCGGTCGCTCGCCCGGGTGAGGAGCCCGAGCCGGTACTGCCGGCGGGTGAGCTCCCCGAGGAGCTGCGCCGCCCCGGGGCGGGCCCCGACGCTCGGGAGGGCCTCGAGCTCGATCTCGTCGATGCGCCGGTGCGCCTCCGCCTCGAACCGGTAGAGGGTCGCGTCGGGGAGCCGGAGGGCGCGCAGCCGCTGCGCCGCCTCGTCCATCGTCGCCGCGACGGTCGACCCCGGGACGAGGCTCCCGGGGGCGAGCCCGTGCTCCTCGGCCGCGGCGACGACCGCGGCCCGCATCTTCGGGAAGTCGTGCCGGCTGAGGATGATCGTCCCGTCGAGATCGAAGACGACGCCGAGGATCGGCTCCAGGTACGGCGGGTCGAGTCCGGCCACTCCGGCCTCCGGGGACGAACCGTCGAGCGATTTCCGTCTCGTAAGGGTTTGCTTCGACCGGCTGGGGGGCCTACGGGGCCCCCGACGAGTGGTAGGCGAGGCCGAACCAGGCCGAGGTCGCCCGGTCGAAGGTGATGCCGCACTGGTAGCAGACGAAGACCCTCGACGGGGGCGTCGGCGGCTCGCCCTCCATCGCCGCGCCGCAGCCGGGGCAGTGGAGCTTCGCCTCCACCTCCGGAAGCCCATACCACTGGGACCGCCGCTCGTCGTAGACGATCCCGTCGGTGGCGCAGACGTGCATCGGGAACGGCACCGAGCGGCCGGGCGGCAGGGCAAGCGCTCGGCCGCAGCGCGGGCAGAACATCGGCACCGGCGGGGAGCCGAGGACCCGGGGCGACTCATGACCCCATCGGCGCGGGGCCCGGTCGGTCCGAGAGGGCCAAAAACCGGCGCGGTGTGGGGGGCCGGGGGCGGGCCACGGACCGGGAGGAGCCCTGTCGGGAGGTCGCGGTCGCCGACCTCGGCTCGAACACGGCCCGGCTGGTCCTCTTCCGGTCGACCCGGGAGGGCCCCCCGTGGAGCGTCTTCGAGGCGAAGGAGACGCCGCGGCTCGCCCGCGACCTGGGCCCGATGGGGCGGCTCTCCGCCGACGGGCTCTCGCGGGCCCTCGGGACGCTCACGCGCTTCGGCCGCATCGTCCGGGCGAGGGCCCCGACCCGCGTCGCCTTCGTCGCGACGAGCGCGGTCCGCGACGCCCCCAACCGGTCCCGGCTGCTCGAGCCGGGAGCGAACCGCTCCGGTTTCCCGGTGCGGGCGCTGAGCGCGCGGGAGGAGGCGTACTACGCCTACCGCGGCGTGGCCGCCTCGATCCCCCTGAGCAGCGACCGGCTCTTCGACCTCGGGGGCGGGAGCATCCAGATCATCCAGGTCCGGGACGGCCGGTTCCGGAGCTCCGTCTCGCATCCGGTCGGAGCGCTCCGGATGCACGTCCACTACCTGAAGCACGACCCGCCGAAGGAGCGCGAGTTCGACGCGCTCGTCGACTTCCTCGACGTCACCTTCGAGCGGGTGCCGAGGGGCGGGCCGAACGAGCGGGTCGTCGGCATCGGGGGCACGGTCCGGTCGCTGGCCCGCGTGCTCCGCGAGGCGGGGGAGCTCCCCGAGGACGACCTCCACGGCGCGCGCGTCGGCCGGGAGGACTTGGAGCGCCTCGTCGACCTCTTCCGGGAGACCCCGGTCGAGCTCCGACGAGAGATCCCGGGGCTCTCCGCCGACCGGGCGGACGTCGACCTGGCCGGCGCGCTCGTCGTCCTGCGCCTGATGCGCCGCCTCGGGACCTCCGAGATCACCGTCAGCGCCTGCGGACTCCGCGAGGGGGTCGCCGCCGAGCTGCTCGACCAGTCGACCCCGCGCGACGCCGAGACGATGGTGCTGAGGAGCTCCCGCGCCGCCGCGACCGCCTTCGGGCTCTCCCGCAGCCACGGCGAGCGCGTCCGGCAGATCTCCCGCACCCTGTACCGGCTCGCGGCCAGTCGGGGACGGCTCGAGCCCGACCTCGGACGGGTCCTCGATGCCGCCGCGACCCTCCACGACGTGGGGACCTCGGTGGCGTACGCCCACCACCCGGCCCACTCGGCCTACCTCGTCCTCCACCGGCCGATCTACGGCCTCACGCCGCGCGAGCGCCGATGGGCGGCCGGCGCGGTCGATCTCCACGAGCGATACGACCCCATCGGAACCGTTATGGGCCAAGGGGAGCCCGACCTCGACCGGCAAGAGGAGCGCGCCGTGGAACGGCTCGGCGCCCTGATCGCGGTGGCGGAATCGTTGTCGGAGGGCGCGGACCGGCCGAGGATCTCCTGGCGGGGCTCCGCCGTGCGGATCCGGCTCGGGCGCGGCGGAGCCGCGCTGCCGAAGCTGCTCGACCGCTCCGTCCGGGCCTTCCGGCGCGCCTTCGACGTCGAGGTGGAGGTCGTTGGCCGACGCTGAGACGACGGCCCGCCGGTATCCCGGCCGGCTGATCGTCTTCGAGGGGCTCGACGGTTCCGGCAAGTCGACCCAGGCGCAGCTCCTGAGGAAGTGGCTCGCCTTCCGGGGCTACCGGGTCTTCTTCACCGAGTGGAACTCCTCCGACCTCGTCTCCGACACGATCCGGCGCGGGAAGAAGCGGAACCTCCTCACCCCGACGACCTTCTCCCTGCTGCACGCCACCGACTTCGCCGACCGGTACGAGCGGCACATCCTGCCGCCGCTCCAGGCCGGCTACCTGGTCGTCTGCGACCGGTACATCTACACCGCCTTCGCCCGCGACGTCGCGCGCGGCTGCGACTCGGGCTGGGTGCGGAACCTCTACGCCTTCGCCGTCCGGCCGGACAAGGTGTTCTACTTCCGGGTCCCGGTCCAGACGGCGCTCGCCCGCAAGGAGGCGTCGCGCCAGAAGATCAGCTACTACGAGGCCGGCATGGACCTCGGCCTCGCCGGCGACGCCGCCGACTCCTACCTCGCCTTCCAGGGGATGCTGAAGCGCGAGTACGAGCGCCTGAGCGGCCCCGAGGGGTTCCAGGTCATCGACGCGGAGCAGCAGATCGAGGCCCTCTCCAACGAGGTCCGGCGCGGGATCCGGCCCCTGCTCGACGGGTTCCCGAAGGAGGAGGTGCTCGTCCACGGCTCCTAAGCGCGCCCCGACCAAGCGGGTCCGCAAGGTCGCGCGGGCCCCGCCCCGCGCCGCGTTCCCGCACTTCGGCGTCCACCTCCCGGGGGTCCGGGAGGAGGGCCTGAAGGGGCGGCTCATCGTCATCGAGGGGGCCGACGGCTCCGGGCGGACGACGGAGTGCAACCTCCTGCGGGAGCACCTCGAGATCCAGGGCCACTCGGTCGTCGACACGGGGCTGCGCCGCTCCTCGCTCGTCGGCGGCCTCATCGACCAGGCGAAGCAGGGGCACGTGCTCGGCAAGACGACGATGGCCCTCTTCTACGCCGTCGACTTCGCTGACCAGCTGGAGAACAAGATCGTCCCGGCGCTCTCCGCGGGGACGGTCGTGCTCGCCGACCGGTACATCTTCACGCTCATGGCGAGGGCCGTCGTCCGGGGGGCGACGCGGAACTGGGCGCAGCGGCTCTACGCCTTCGCGCTCAAGCCGGACCTCACCATCTTCCTCGACACCCGCACCGACCTCCTGATGCACCGGGCCTTCGGCCGGTACGGATCGCTCGACTACTGGGAGTCCGGGATGGACCTCGGCCTCTCGCAGGACCGCTTCGAGAGCTTCTTCCGGTACCAGGAGCTCCTCCGCAAGGAGTTCGAGTGGATGGCCGGCGAGTACGACTTCGTGAAGGTCAACTCGAACCGGTCGCCGCGCGAGGTCCACCGGGACGTCCGCGCGATCGTCCAGGCCCGGTTCTCGGGCCACCGGCTCGGGGAGAACCCGTAGCCGGCGGGCCGCGCGACCGACGCGCCCGTCAGTCGTCGTC
>JASHVI010000141.1 GCA_030039525.1 Thermoplasmata archaeon | reverse complement strand
GGCACGGTCCTCGATCTCAGCATCGTCGACGAGCCCGCCTCCTCGGCGGTCGTCTTCCAGATCGTCGACCTGAGCGTCACCGGCGCGAGCCGGACCTGGACCGCGACCGTGCCGTACTCCGGCGGGGCGTTCTACTCGACGTACACGCAGCTCGAGTGGCAGTCCGTCTCCCACTACCCGATCCGGGACTACCACCTGAACGCGACCTTTTCGAACCTCTCGATCTCCGGGGGCAACCTCTCGGCACCGATGGCGCTCCCGAGCAGCTACATGGTCCCCTTCGCGCTCGACCTGCCGACCAGCTGGCAGATGGGCTTCTACCGGAGCTCGGTCGCGGGGTACTCGCAGGAGGCGTGAGCCCTCCGGGCCGCGCGCTCGACGCGCCGGGGACCGGAGGAGCCGGCCCGTGCAACGCGGCCAAGGGTGCATGACCTGAGTGCCGTTTCACGGCCGCACCGTGTTGCGAGCCCAGAGCGCTCGCCGTCCGGTTTGCCGTTCTGAGCGATTGCGGTCGGAATTAAGTAACGGCATCCGGCTCTCAGCGCGTGTCTCGAGAGCCCTCACCGGGAGCCCTGCATCGCGCTTCAAGGATCGCCCTCGTTGCGGCCATCCTGGTCATCTCCGGGGCTACCGTTTGGGCTGGACTAGCGTCGTCCTCGTCTCGCCACCCCCCGGTCGAACCGTCGGGCGTCCCCGTCAGTCATGACTACGAAGCAGCGACCAGCGCCGCTGAATCGACGCCCTCGGCGGCCACGCTGACTGATGGTCAAGTCCCTGCCACCCCCCAAAGGTCAGCGATTCCGACCTGGACCAATATCACGCTGAATTCCACGGGGTCGCCGAACGGCTCGATCACGTACGACCCGCAGATCAACGAGTCGGTTTCGAGTACGATGACTGATCGTGATGGGCAGTGGGTGTCGAACGGGGGGCCCGGGGGTTCAGCGATTGCCTACGACCCTACCCTGCTCTCGGGGGGCGTCGTGGTGGTGGACCCCAATGGTTCGGTCTGGATGTATAGTGGGCACCGCTGGAATTGGTCCGCTAGCACCGGTAGCGGCCCGACCGACGCCACCGGGCTCCAGGTCGTTTACGATGCGGCCGAGAGTTCGTTGATTGCGGTCGACTTTAACGACGTACTGAATCTCAGCGACTGCGGTTGGAACGACTACTTTCCCGGCGACAGCTGTGAGGCAGACTTCCCGGTATGGGGACTCGCGTCGAACGGATCCTGGTCCGCTCTTCCCGAGATGCCGACCGTCGGCTACTATCCGAGCCCGAATGGAGGGCCGTTCCTCGACTACTTCGCGCCGGTTCTGGACTATGACTCCCACGCAGGGTACATTGTCGCGATCAACTCAGGCGGGGAGACGTGGACCTACTCCAACCAGTCCTGGACCAACATGAACCAGGACATCTGGATGAGCGTCACCGTCGGGAATCCCGGCGTGGAAGCCGGGGAGTCCTTTGCCTACGATCCTCAGTTGAACGGCAGCGTCCTATTCGGAGGCTCCTGCACCGTACAGTCGGACTCGGACGAAGCTAGCGGAGGGGAGTCTTGTGCTTGGGCGAATTATGACGAGGGGCTTGAAGGAAATCGCATCGCTGGATACAATTCGACGTGGTTCTTTTCGGATGGAAACTGGACCAACATCTCGACGTCGACGGACCCCACCCCGAGAGACAGCGCCCCGATCGCGTATGACGCGGCGTCCGGATACCTGGAGATTTTCGGAGGGAACGGAGACGATCTAAACACGACCGAAGTCAACAATGGTCAGAGCGCACCGAGCGTGGCGAATCAGGCGTGGGCACTGTCCGACGCGCCGGTAGTGCCGCCATCACCGGTCAACCACGTTCGCCTCGTCGCCAATCCGAACGCGACGGATGTGAAGGAACCCGTCAGCCTTACCGCGCACTCCCTCGGCGGGACCGCCCCACTCTCGTACGACTGGGCGTATTCGGTCGATGGAGTTCCGGCTGGCAATGCCACCACCACCACCAACGTGTCTACCTATCGATATCTTGGGACCGTGACGGGCACGGTTCGGGTCATGATTGCCGTCACCGTCACCGACTCCGTCGGGACGTACCAGACCGCCAGCACCAACGTCACAATCTCCCCCCTGCCGATAGTGAACGTCACGTACGTGGGCGTTCAGTCCGCGGGCATTCCCGAGAACTACTCGGCCTCAGTCGAAAACGGGACCGCTCCGTTCACGTATTTTTGGGCGTTTGGAAACCTCTCTGCGGCGTCAGGACCCGCGGTGTCGTACTCGTTCCCGAACCCGGGTCGCTACCTGGTCACGCTCAACGCCACGGACGCCGTGGGCTCGTCCTCGGTGGTGAGCGAGTACGTGGAAGTAGCCGCTCCCCTCGCGGTGACCCTAAGCGTCTCCAACTCCACGCCGGAGCTTGGACAGTCGATCTCGTTCAACGTGACCGTGAGTGGCGGCACGGCCCCCTACACCTACGTCTGGTCGGGCCTGCCGACTCCGTGCGTCTCGGAAAACATCTCCTCAATCGGCTGCCTCCCGGCTGAGTCTGGTAACTTCTCGGTGGAGGTCCGGGTCGCTAGCACGTCGCCGGGAATGGCCTCGGCCAGCGCGCCCGTTTCCGTTCTCTTCGCCTTCACCCTGGTGGTCGCATCCAGCTCGACCACCCTCGGTGGAACGATCCAGATCGTGGTTCTCACCTCGGCGGGAGGCCTTGAGATCAGTTATGCCGATCTGCCGAGTGGCTGTACGTCGTCCGACACCCCGACGCTCGTCTGCACGCCGACCGAGGTGGGAAACTTCTCGGTCCAGGTCACCGCGACGGACCCGGCCGGCGAGTCTCGCACCCAGGACTGCACCGTCCGCATCGTCGCGCCACCGAGCAACAGCTCGCAGGTCGTGACTAAGACCGTGGCCCGATCGGTGGAGGTGACGCCCTCGCTGCTAGGCTTTCCTTGGTGGAGTTGGGTCGTCGCCGGCGCGGTCGCCGAGGCTGCGGTAATCGCCGCTGTCGTCCTCGTATTTCGTCGTGGAGGGGGTCCCCGCGGTCCGACGCTCAGGGGGCCCCAGAAGTATGCCGAATACCGGCTGCCTAGCCGGAGCGGGGGATCGCCGCCAGCCCCGAGTAACGACCTCTTCTGAACCGCCCGGAACCCAGGATCGGCCGGGCGATTGGATGGCGGGTGCCTCTCCGGATAGCCCGGTCAGCCCTAGGGAGCTTACCCCAGCGGAGGCCGTCGTCATCCACTCCCTCCTCTCGGCGGAGCCAGTCAACGAAACCGACCGGATCCGACGCAGTGGCCTCCCCACTCGAACATACGAGGTGGCACGAGACCGCTTGGTCCGGTCAGGCCAGCTTCAGGAGCGGAATGTCCCAGATCCGACGGTGTGGGGTCACAGATTCCTCTACTTCGCAATCGCTCATTCGAAGGCGGCGAAGCTCGCGGCCATCGTCTCGGACTGGTCGAGCCGTCCGGATACAGTGATTCTCTGGCATGACGAACACGACCTGTTCGCGGTCTTCGCCCCAGTTTCCCCCGATACGGACCCTCGATTCCCGGTAGACCCACCAGGGATAGAGGACGCGAGTTGGGTCCTCTCGGTCGACCTCGATCGCCCTTCCCTCCCAATCTTCTTTGACTTCGAAGGTGCGTGGGCCCGTGTCGTCGGTCTCGAGCCGATATCGTACCCGCGCTACATTCCGACGGCTGAACCGCGCGCGGCACGCCGGGCGGTCCGGTCGAGGCACATCCGGACGGCGGCTGAACAAGCAGTCCGTAACGCCTCGTCCGCTGATCCCGAGCCCACAAGCCACCGCCCGGAGCCGATTCGGTGGCTCCGGACCGGTGAACGCACGGGGTGGGACGGGATCGTGGTCAGGCGGGCGTTCCTCAATCCCGGGTCCCTGCCGGGATATCGAGGCTGGCGACCGGATGCCGTCAGCTTAGTCCACGGACGACTGGCCTCTGGAACGTCGGCGCCCCAACTCTATCGACGGCTGCTGGTAGACTGTGGC
>JASHVI010000140.1 GCA_030039525.1 Thermoplasmata archaeon | reverse complement strand
GACGCCGCAGGACGAGGTTGACGAACGGGCGCTGGAGGACGGGGAAGAACGAGCGCATCCGCGCGACGTACACCCGCGGCACGGGGGCCCGGTCCCGCACCCTCGCGTAGACCGGGTAGAGGAAGTCGAGCGTGACAAGGGCCTCGGGGCGGCTGTCCGAGAGGACCTGCACGAGGTCGTCCCCGACGTACAGCGGGCTCACCGGGACGATCGAGGCGCCCGCGCGGAGCGCCCCGAAGAACGCGATCGGGTAGACCGGATGGTTCGGGAGGAGGAGCGCGACCCGGCTCCCCGTCCCGAGCCCCTCCCGCCGGAGCGCGCCGGCGAACCGATCGGCCTGCGCGAGCAGCCCCCGGTAGCTCAGCTTCCAGCCGTAGTGGACGAGGGCCGTCCGGTCCGGCCACCGCCCGGCCGCCTCCTCGAGGAGATCCGGGAGCCGGGCCCGCGGGATCTCGAGGACGCGGGGGACGTACCCCGGGTACCGGGCGATCCACGGCCGATCGCCGGGGGCCGGAGCCGACATCCGCTAGGCTCCCCGGCCCCCGTCGTCCCCGGCCGGCTCGAACTGGACCCCGGGCTTGTAGGAGGACCGGGCCCGGACCCGGGCCCCGAGCGCGATCTCGTCGTCGCCCCGCACCCCGGGCATCCACCCGGTGACCCGGCCCCCGCCGTCCAGCTCCACGACGACGTACGCGTACGGCGCGTCGTTCAGGAACTCGTCCGAGGGCACGGTCTGGACCGTGAAGGAGAGGATCCGGCCGGTCGAGGCGAGCGACGCCGGCTCGAGCCGGTCGCCGCACTGCGGGCACCGGAGACCCCAGATCGCCGTGACGAAGCCGCAGGCGCTCCGGAACCCCCGGAGGCGCCCCGTCTCCTCGAACCCGGCCCGGAGGCCCTCGATGGAGGAGGCGGCTTCCCCCGGTCCGCCCCCGTCGCTCACCGGTGCCCGAAGATGTGGACGGTGCAGGAGCCGCCGGTCGCGCCGACGTTGTGGGCGAGGGCCCACTCCGGGTGGGGGACCTGGCGACCCCCGGCCGTCCCGTTGAACTGCTCGAAGATCTCCGCGACCTGGCTGGCGCCGGTCGCGCTGACGGGGTGGCCCTTCGCCTTGAGGCCGCCGGAGGGGTTCACCGGGACCCGGGCGTCGCGGGCGGTCTCCCCCTCGACCTCCGCCCGGCCGGCGCGGCCCGGCGTGTAGACCCCGAGGTCCTCGAGCGCGAGCAGCTCGGCGATGGTGAAGCAGTCGTGGACCTCCAGGAGGTCGAGGTCGCCGGGCCCGATACCGGCGGCCTGGAAGGCCCGGCGTCCCGCGAGCCGCGTCGCGGGAAGGCCCGTGAGCTCCGGACGGTCCTGCAGGTCGGCGATCGAGCCGGACCGGACGCTCGCCCGCACGACCAGCGGCTCGCGGGGTCCGTCGCCGTGGGCCTCGCGCGCGACGACGACAAGCGCCGCGGCCCCGTCGGAGAAGGGGCAGCAATCGTAGAGCCGGAGCGGGGAGGCGATCATCGGCGAGCCGAGGTAGGTCGACTCGCTGATCTCCTTCTGGAAGTGGGCGTGCGGGTTCCGGGCCCCGTTCGCGTGGTTCTTGATCGCCACCGCACCGAGCTCCTTCGGGCCGGTGCCGAAGCGCTCCGCGTGGGCCCGGGCGAGCGTCGCGTAGAGGCCCGGGAACGTCGCCCCGTTCCGGGTCTCGAACGGGTAGTCGGCCCCCATCGCGAAGTAGCTCGTCGCCTGGAGGGTGTCGAGGTGGCTCAGCCGCTCGAAGCCGACCACGAGCGCCGCGTCGGCGAACCCGCCGGCGACATGCACGTACGCCTCGTGGAGCCCGGCCGAGGAGCTCGAGCAGGCCGACTCGACGGTGAGGGAGGGGACCTCCGGGATCCCGAGCCCGGTGTTGAGGAGGGGACCGACGTGGGCCTGGCGCTCGGCGATCCCGAAGCAGTTCGAGACGACCGTGAGGTCGATGTCCTTGGGCGCGAGGCCGGCCGACTCGATCGCCTCGAGGGCGACGCGCGTGCCGGCCTCCCGCCCCGTCTCAGAGAGCCGGCCGAACCGGCCCGAGGCCGCGCCGGCCACCCAGGTCTCGCGCATCGGCGGTGTGCGAAGGGCCGGAGCCCGCTTAACTCCCTCCCGGGGCCCCGGGGGGTCGCTCCGCCGACAGCCCGAGCAGACGGTCGAGCCGATGGAAGGCGGCGTCGGCGAGGAACGGGTCGGAGGTCTTGATGAGCACCCGACCGTCGCGGCCGAGGGTCACCTCCGCCTCGAGGCGGAAGATCAGCATCACGCGGGCGTCCACGACCTCGATCCCCTCCGCCTCGATGCGCCGACGGGCCGCCCCGAGGTCGAGGGCCAGCTTCGGGGTCGGGATCGCCTCGAAGGCGGCGCGCCCGGTGCAGAGTCTAAGGCGCTCGTACGCCACGGCCCGCCCGGGCCCCCTACGCCGGATACAGCGTGGCCTGCCGGAGGCAGCGCTCCACGATCTCGTCGACGTCGATGCGCTCCTCCTCCCGCAGGATCTGGACGAGCGAGCTCCGCGTCGCCGGGCGATCCGGGACCGCCTGGCAGCAGAGACCGGGCCGCGTCGAGATCTCGTAGGTCCCGATCGCTTTCGCGTCGCGCTCGATCTCGATCTTGTCGAACCCGATCAGGGGCCGGACGATCGGGAGCCGGACCGCCGCCGTCGCCGAGCGCATGTTCGTGAGCGTCTGCGAGGCGACCTGCCCGAGCGACTCGCCGGTCGCGAGGAAGCTCGCGCCCTCCCGCTCCGCGATCCGCTCGGCCGTCCGCCACATGAACCGGCGGCACAGCACGCAGCCGACGTGGCGGTCGGTCCCCCGCATCAGGGCGATCTGCGTCGGGCCGTGCGGGAGGACGTAGAGCGGGATCCGGCGTCCGTGTCGCTTCGAGAGAACCTCGAGGTGGTCGACGACCTTCGCGAGCGGGGTCTCGTCGGTGAACGGCCGGTTGTCGAGGTGGACGGCGAGAAGGTCGTGGCCCTGCCGGAGCAGGCGGTCGAGCGCGACCGGCGAGTCGATGCCGCCGCTCATGAGCATCGTCCCGCGCGCCACGGAACGCGCGAGCGAGGGCGGCGTATTTGACCCTGCCGCGAGGTCGCCGTTAAGCGGAGGGGAGTCTCCGCGCCCCGTGG
Source organism: Thermoplasmata archaeon (assembly GCA_030039525.1). GTDB lineage: Archaea > Thermoplasmatota > Thermoplasmata > Lutacidiplasmatales > UBA184 > Lutacidiplasma. The sequence continues at coordinate 12,760 of JASHVI010000140.1, read as the reverse complement.
CCGTCGGAACCCCCCCCGTCCCGCTCCATCTTCGGGAGGCGGGCTCCGGACCGCCGGTGCTGCTCCTCCACGGCCTCGGAGGGGACCACACGGTCTGGAACGAGGTGATCGGGCCGCTCTCCGAGGACCGGACGGTCCTCGCCCCCGACCTGCGGGGGCACGGCCGCTCGCCGCTCCCGGAGGAATCGACCCTGTCGTTCCCGGAGCTGATCTCGGACCTGGAGGCGCTCCTGGCGAGCCGGGGGTTCCGGTCCACCCACGTCGTGGGACTGAGCGCCGGTGCCTTTCTGGCGCTCCAGTGGGCGGTGCGCGCCCCGTCGACCGTCGAGAGCCTCGTGCTCTCCGGCGGGGCGACGCACTGTGACGCCCACACCCGGGCCGTCGGCCAGCGCTGGATCGAGGTGCGCCGGGAGGAGGGCCCGGAGGCCTACGGGCTCCGCGTCGTCAAGGACGTTTTCGCCGCGGATTGGATCGAGGCCCATATGGACCTCGCCGACCGGATCCGGAACGAGCTCGCGGAGCGGGACCCCCGGGGGGCGGCGCTCTGGTCGGCCTCGGTGAAGAGCTTCGACCTGCGCGGCCGGCTCGGCGCCTTCCGGGTCCCGACCCTCGCCCTGCAGGGCATGGACGACCGCGTCGTGGACTCCTCGCACGCGCGCCTGATCCGGCAATCGATCGTCGGGGCGCAGATGCGCCTGTTCCCGAACACCGGCCACATGGTCCCCATCGAGCGACCCCCCGAGACCGTCGCGGCCGTGCGGCAGTGGACGGGCCCCCCGGGCGGGCGCGCCGGGGTCAGCGCCGAGGGCTCCCCGGCGAACTAGGGGAAGAAATATCCCCTGGGCGTCGCTGCTCCCCGTCGATGGCCACCCCCGCCCCGGACCGGATCGCGCAGCTCGAGGCGGAGGTCCGCGATCTGAAGGCGCGGATCTCGGCGCTCGAGCGACTCGTCGGCAGCAGCGTGCCGGAGCACGCCGCCGACCAGCAGGTCGTCCAGCGGAAGGTCGTCTACGACTGGCAGTGACCGGCGGCCGACGCCGTCCGGTCCCGGGGGACCAAGCGATCCGGGAGCTCTTGGACGGGCTCCGGCCGATCGCGCCTCCCCCGAGCGCGGCCCAGGCGGCCGTCCTCGCCGTCCTCCGCGCGATCCCGGAGTCGGAGGACCTCGAGATCCTGCTCATCGAGCGGGCGGTCCGGGAGGGGGATCCCGGCTCCGGCCAGGTCGGCCTCCCCGGCGGCCACGTGCACGAGGGCGACTCGTCGCTCCGGGAGACGGCCCTGCGGGAGTCCGAGGAGGAGGTCGGGATCGGTCCCCTCGACCTCTCGGAGGCTCCCCGGTACGCCGGGACCGACTACGCCCGGGCCTTCGGGCTCTCGGTGGCGATCTTCGCCGCCCCGCTGGCCCCCGGCGCCCGGATGCCCGGGGCGCGGAACGCCGAGGAGGTCGCCGGGGTCTTCTGGCTCCCCCGCTCCCGCCTCGCCGTCACCGAGCGGGTCCAGCGCCCGACCCGGAACGGACCCATCGAGGTCGATGCGACGCTCTTCGAGGGACACGTCCTCTGGGGGTTCACCCGGCGGATCCTCCGGCAGCTCTTCGGCGAAGAGGAGAGCTCCCCGGTCGACCCGGCGCTCTGGGGCGGCGCCCCGGTCCGCGGTCCGTCGATCCCGCCCCCGTGATCCGGGCCCGTCCCGAAGCGTAGTCCCCCTGCCGGCCCGGAGGGGGATTTAAGCCCCGGGCCGGGGAAGAACCTCGGATGCCCTCTCGGACGGCCGAGCCCCACGTCGAGGAGCTGAAGCGCGAGATCCAGCGCACGCTCGACGCGGACCCCGAGCACCCGTGGTGCGTCCACCGCCTCTACGAGGAGCTCCTGTCCGACGAGCCGCGGGGCGTCCGGGTGCTGGACCTGACCGAGCGTGCGGCCGACGCCCTCGCCGAGGCCGGAGGGGCGCGGCGCGAGGCGATCTCCGCCATGACGATCGGGGTCCACTGTCAGGACTCGTTGTACTGGTCGACCCGCTCCCCCCATGCGCGCCTCGCCGACTTCGGACCGGAGTACGAATCCCCCACGATCCTTCGACGCCTCGCCTCGCATTTCGAGTGCCACGGGCTCTAGCGGAGGGGCCGGCCACGGCGGGGGGCCGCGCGCCGGGAGGCGACGGATCTCGAGCGGGTCCCGTTATGAACGCGCAGGCGGTGGTTCGCTCGAACCTGCCATGGACGCGCTCGACCCGGCCACGGTGGAGACCCTGCGCTGGCTGCGGACCGCGAAGTCTCCCGGACGGTACGAGCTCCGCGACGGGGAGAGGACCGTCGCGCTCCTCACCTTCGCGCGCCACGAGGGCTCGCTCGCGGAGGCGTCGACGGCCTCGGAGAGCTGGACCATGAAGCGCGTCGGCTTCGTCCATCCCCAGGTCAGCGTGCGCACGGCCGCCGGGTCCCCGTCGACCGTCGGACGGCTCACGATCCACTTCCGTCGCAGCCTCTTCGAACGACCCGGCCGTCCGGCGCGGTTCCTGGAGCGCGCGGGGGTCGCGGTCCCCGCCTGGGAGGCCCGCGATCTCGAGGGCCAGCGACTCTTCCATCTGGAACCGGTGGCGGAGGGCCGCGAGCTGGCGGGCGGCCTCGTCTCGGTCGAGCCGAAGGGCCGGAGCGCCGAGGACCTGCTGCTGATCCTCAACCTGGCGTGGTACTACGTCGCGCTCGGGTGGGCCGAGGAGGAGCTGGCCGCCTCCGCGGCCTCGGCCCTCGTCGCCCTCAGCTGAGGGAGGGTCCTCCCCCGCGGGCCGATCCGGCGGCTCCCGAAGCGGCGCGTCGGCCCGGTCAGCCGACGACCGGATGGCGCGGGGTCGCGTCGGGGTCCTTCGCCGCTTCCTCGGCGCGGCGGGCCACCGCCGAGAGCGGGTGCTCCCCGAGGAGCTCCCAGAGGTCCTGACGGTCCCGGGTACGGCCGAACTCCTCGAGGAGGGCCGCGATCATGCGGGCCGCCTCCCCCGGATACGAGCCGATCGCCGTCTCCGCGGAGAGGACGAGGCCGTCGGCCCCGTCGAGGAGCGTGTTGATCACGTCGTTCACCTCGGCGCGGGTGGGGACGCGACGCCGGACCATCGACTCGAGCAGGTTCGTCGCGACGTACACGGGCACCCGGTGGGCGTTCGCGGCCCGGATGACGGCCTTCTGGACCGCCGGGATCCCCTCGATGCGGACCTCGCGGGAGAGGTCGCCCCGGTCGATGAGGATCTTGTCTGCCGCCGCGAGGATCCCCTCGAGGTTGCGGGCCCCCTCCCGGCTCTCGATCTTCGCCACCACCTTCGCGTCCGGGCCGACCATGTCGCGGAGCTGTGCGATCGACGCCGGATCTTCGCAGAACGAGAGCGCGAACTCTCGGACCCCGTTCTCGCCCGCGATCCGGGCGGCGAGCCGGTCCTTCGGGGAGAACGTCGGCAGCGCCGGGGAGGGCAGGGCGGTCACCGCCTTCCGGGTCCCGATCTCGCCCCCGGTGACCACCGTCGCTTCCGCGACCCCGTCGCGAACGGAGTCGACGCGCAGGATGGCCGCGTTGAAGTCGATGCTCACGAGGGCGCCGGGTTCGAACCGCGAGATCGCCTCCCCGGGGGTCACCGGGATCGTGTAGGCGTCCCCCCAGAACGCCTCCGGGACCAGGCGGACGTGACCCCCCTCGAAGACCGTCACCCGGTCGCTCATCCGGCCGGTCCGCATCCGGGCCCCCTCCGTGTCGATCGAGATCGGGACCGCGGTGTGCTGGCGCACGAACTGCAGGATCCGCTCGAGGTCGTCGACCTCGGTGTGGGACATGTTGATCCGGAACGTCGCCGCCCCCGCCTCCTCCATCTGGGCGATGACCCGCTCGTTGAGCGAGCTGGGGCCGAGCGTGCAGAGGAGCACCCGAGGTTCCGACAACGCGCCTCCCGGACCGGCGGGCCCAGCGGGTCCACCGACGTACCCGGTTATGCGCGCATCCGGCCCATAAAACCCCCTCCGCGAGGCCGGGGGCCAACGAGCCGCCGTGAGCGGAGGCTCGGAGCCTCCGTCGGCCCCGTCCCCCCGGAACCCCCGCCGTCCTTACGGCGGCACCGTGTCGGGCGCCGTCGACGCGGGGCGCCGTCCGTGCGGTTCCGGTTCCATCCACGGCCGAGCGGAAGAGCGCGCCGCCGGTGGGACTTCCGCCGCTCCACGAGCGGAACCCATCATGTCCACAAAGCCACCGACCCCGGCGTGCTTATAAACCCATTTAAATACGCCCGAGCGGCGGCGAGCCATGGTCAAGATCCGGATCGAAAACGTGGTCGCGTCGACTTCCCTCGGGGACGAGCTCGACTTGCAGTCCATCGCCTTGGGTCTCGATGGTGCGGAGTACGAACCGGAGCAGTTCCCGGGCCTCATCTACCGGTTGAAGCAGCCGAAGACCGCGATCCTGCTCTTCCGGTCCGGAAAAGTCGTCTGCACCGGGGCGAAGAGCATGAAGGAGGTGGAGGACTCGATCCACACCGTCGCCGCCCAGATCAAGAAGGGCGGCCAGAAGATCAACATGAAGCCGAAGATCGAGGTCCAGAACATCGTCGCCTCCTCGGACCTCGAGTCGGAGATCAACCTGAACGCGATCGCCGTCACGCTCGGCCTCGACCGCGTCGAGTACGAGCCTGAGCAGTTCCCGGGCCTCGTCTGCCGGATCGACGAGCCGCGGGTCGTGGTCCTCCTCTTCGGATCGGGGAAGCTCGTGTGCACCGGCGCGCGGAAGCCCTCCGACGTCGAGGTCGCCGTGAAGAAGATCACCCAGGAGCTGCGGGGAGCGAGCCTCCTCCGCTAGGCCGGCTCCCCGTGGCCGGCCTCCTCCCGGCCGACCTGCCGATCGTCGACCACCACTGCCACCTGTCGCCCACGGGGGAGGGCGTCGAGGCGGCGCGTCGGTTCCGCGCGGCCGGCGGGACCCACCTGTTCCTCTGCACGCAGTCGTACGGTCCGAGCCCCCCCCGGACCGTCGAGGGATATCGGGAGCAGTTCGAGATCACGGAGCGCCTCGGCCGGCGGGTCCGCGAGGAGACCGGCGCGGTCGTCCACCTCGTCGTGGCGCCGTTCCCGGTGGACCTCGTCGGACAGGTACCGACGATGGGCCGCCCCGCGGCGGTGGAGCTTCATCGAGAGGCCCTTCAGCTCGCGGGTCGGTGGGTCCGCGATCGGAGGGCCGTCGCGCTCGGCGAGGTCGGCCGGCCCCACTTCCCGGTGGACGAGGAGGTCCGCGCGGCGGCCGAGGAGGTCCTCCGCGAGGCCATGCGCTCCGCGCGGGAGGCGCACTGCCCGATCGTCGTGCACTCCGAGGACCTTGACCCTCCGGCCTTCCGGGCCCTCGCGGACCTGGCCCGGGAGGAGGGGCTGGGACCGTCGCAGGTCGTCAAGCACTACGCCCGCAAGGCGCTCAGCCTCGCGGAGCGGAGCGGGCTCCCGGCGTCCTACGTGGCCCGGCAGGAGACCTTCGACCGCGCCCTCGAGGGGGAGGCCCCCTACTTCTTCGAGACCGACTTCCTCGACGATCCGGGCCGCCCCGGCGCGGTCCTCGACCTGGGGACGATCCCGAAGCGCGCCCGCGCCGCCTACGCGAAGGACCCGAGCGTCTCCGAGCGCCTCCGCATCCCGTTCGTCGAGTCGGTCGAGCGGGTCTACGGCGTCCGGCCCGAGCCGGTCGGAGCCGGGCCGTGACCCGCAGCGACCCTCGCTCGATCGGCCGCCTCCTCGTCGTGGAGGGCATCGACGGCTCCGGGAAGTCGAGCGTCGTACGGCGCCTCGCCGCCCGGTGGAGGCGGCGGGGCCTCCGGGTCGAGATCTTCCGGGAACCTTCGGACGCGGCCCTCGGGCGGACCGCGCTGGCCGTCGGCCGCCGGGAGCCCTGGAACTCGGCGATGCTCTTCTCGCTCGACCGGATCCTGGCCCGCCCGAGGCTCCAGCGTGCCCTCGGGCGGGGGTCGATCGTCCTGCAGGACCGCTCCTTCTACTCGACGCTCGCCTACCAGGGATCTCGGCTCCGCGGCCCCGCGCGGGAGCGCCTCGCGCGGCTGCAGCGCCGGATCGCCGTTGCTCCGAGCCGCGTCCTCTGGCTCGACGTCGCTCCCCGCGAGGCGATCCGCCGGGTCGGACGTCGCGGGGGTCCCCGGGCCCCGGTGGAGCGGGAGCGGGAGCTCCGACGGGTCCGGGAGTCGTACCGTCGGATGGCCCGCGCTCCCGGGTGGATCCGCCTCGACGCGGACCGGCCGATCCGGGAGGTCGTGGACGAGGCCGATCGCCGGCTGGAGGGCCTCGTCGGGCGGCGGCGCGCCACGCGCCGTCGATAAGGATATGGCGGCCCGTCGGTCCGACGGGCTCCCATGGGCCGGATCCTGACGGCCGAAGAGACCCTCGACCCCGGGTTCCTTCCGGGAAAGCTCGTCCGTCGGGAGCGGGAGACCCAGGCCCTCCTGCGACGGTACCGGGAGGCCCTCGGGCGCGGCGTCGCGGCGCACCACCTCCTCACCGGGGGGGTGGGCAGCGGCAAGACCGCGCTCGCGCAGCGGATCGGGGAGGAGCTCCAGCGCGGGGGCAAGCTCGCGTCGCTCCCCGTCCACAAGATCTACGTGAACTGCTGGCGGAGGGCCAACGACCGGACGATCCTGCAGTACCTCCTGCGGGGCGTCGGGGTCTCCCTGCCGGACCGGGGCTACTCGCTCTCCGAGATGCTCGACGTGCTCGAGCAGGGGATCCGGAGGAGCCCGCGCCACCTGCTCGTCGTGCTCGACGAGGTCGGCGCCCTCGTCCGCCAGGAGACGAAGATCATCTACCTCCTCACGCGCGCCCCCGAGGTCGAGCTGGGCTCGATCTCCCTGGTCCTCGTGGCGCCGGAGGACGTGCTCCCGTATCTCGACGCCCCGAGCCGGTCGAGCTTCGGGGTGACCCACCGGATGCAGCTCGCCCCGTACACCGAGGAGGACCTCGCCGCCATCCTCGCCTACCGGGCCGGGCTCGCCCTCGCCCCGGGCTCCTTCTCCGACGAGGTCCTCGCCCAGATCGCGGGGATCGCGGCGGCGAACGGCGACGCCCGCTTCGCCCTCGAGCTTCTTGGCGGAGCGGCCCGCGCGGCGGAGCACGACGGGGCCTTGGCGATCGCGCCGGAGCACGTGCGGGCCTCGAAGGGTTCGCTCTACCCGACCCTCACGGAGTCGAAGATCGAGGGGCTCGGGACCCATCCCCTCTTGGTCCTGCTCGCGGTCGCCCGGTCCCTCCGGGGCCCCAAGTCCACGACGACCACCGAGGTCGCCCGGCAGGCGTACGCCCGCGCCGCCGAGGAGCGCGGCGAGCGTCCGGTGAGCCGGGTGAGCTTCTGGCGGACCGCGCGGGAGCTGGAGCGCGAGGGGCTGCTCGTCGTGGAGCCCGGGGAGCGCGGGCGCTCCGCGCGCCTTCGGATCGACGAGGTCCCCGCCAGCTTCCTCGAGACGGTGCTGAACGAGCGGCTGGCCGGGCGGCGCGCCGGTAAAGGCTAAGCCCCGTCGCCCGTCGCACGACCGTGGCCGGCTCCGGGACCGCCGTCCCCTCGGTCCCCCGGCTCCCCGACTGGATCCGGACGAGGCCGCCGAGGGGCGAGCGCTACGGCGAGGTCCGGGGGATCCTGAGCGAGCTCGGGCTCGAGACCGTCTGCCGGGAGGCCCGGTGCCCGAACCTCTCGGAGTGCTGGTCGGAGGGGGCCGCGACGCTGATGCTCCTCGGGACGGACTGCACGCGACGATGCGCCTTCTGCTCCGTGCGGACCCACTGGCCCCACGGGGTCGTCGACGCGACGGAGCCGGGGCGCGTCGGCGAGGCCGTGGCGCGCTGGGGCCTACGGTACGTGGTCCTGACGCAGGTCTGCCGGGACGACCTTCCGGACGGCGGGGCCGCGGTGATGGCGGAAACGGTCCGGGCGATCCGGGCCCGGTCCCCGGGCACCCTCGTGGAGCTCCTCTCCGGGGACCTCGGCGGCGAGGCCGCGGCGTTGCGGACCCTACTGGAGGCCCGGCCCGACGTGCTGGCCCACAACCTCGAGACCGTCGAGCGGCTCTCGGCCGAGGTCCGGGACCGTCGCGCCTCGTACCGGGGCTCGCTCGCGTGGCTCGCGGGGGCCCGGCGGCTCGGCGGCCCGACGCTCGTGACCAAAAGCTCCCTGATGATCGGGCTCGGCGAGACGGACGGCGAGCTCTCCGAGAGCTTCCGGGACCTCCGCGACTCGGGCGTCGACCTGCTCACCCTCGGCCAGTACCTCCGGCCGACGCCCGCGCACCGGGCCGTGGACCGATACCTGCCGCCGGAGGGCTTCGAGGCGCTCGCAGCGTCCGCGCGCGCCGTCGGATTCGCCGGGGTCGAGGCCGGCCCGCTCGTCCGCAGCTCGTACCGGGCCGAGGCGCTGTACCGGGCCGCCCAGGCCCGCCGGGGAGCCTGAGCGATGGCGAAGAAGGCCCGCCGGAAGCTCGAGGAGGAGGAGGAGGCGAAGTTCGAGTTCCCGGAGTTCGACGTCCGGGCCTTCGTCACGCACGAGTTCGAGCAGTACTACGCGACGCTGATCGCCTTCGGATTCGGCGTGCTGCTCGGCCTGCTCGTCTACCTGATCGGGCTCGCCAAGCTCCCAGTGGAGGTCCCGGTGCTGGCCGGGGTCGCCGGGACGGTCGCCGCGGTCCTGGCGATCCGCGAGATGCGCCCGGCCTCCTGGGACTACACCAAGGGGGACTGGGCCTCGCTGGTCGTGCTGGTCTTCTTCAGCTTCCTCGGGGTCTGGCTGCTCCTCGCCGACGTGCTGCCGGCCACCCTCGGTTAGCGGCCCGGCGACGGCGCGGCGGCCGCCAGGACCCAGGCGGGCAGCCCCTTGTCGAAGAGCTCCTCGAGCGCGAACCCGAGCGCCGGCCGGTCGTCGGCGTGGGCGAGCTCGTGGAGCCCCGCGCGGGCCACGAGCCGCCGGAGGTCCTGCCCGAGGGGGACCTGGCCGAGCTCGGATGAGAGGACCCGCTCGATCGTCCGCTCCGGGCGCCGGGTCTCGACCGCCAGGCTGCCGTCGGGCCGGACGTACGGTCCCTGCAGGAGCTCGGCCGCCTGCGGGGCCCACTTCGCGAGGAAGGAGCCGGCCCGGTCGATCGCGACCGGGGGACCGTCCCGGACCCGGACGCTCGGTAGCGCGGCCTGCGAGACCTCGAGGACGATCGCGAGCCGCTCGGCGTCCGCCCCGGCGCCGCTCCCGACGACCTGGAACCCGAGCCGGACCGCGGACTCCGCGAGGCCCCGCTCGGCCCGTCGCAGCTGCGGGTAGAGCACGTCGTCGACGAGCTCCGGTCGGGGCAGCGTGAGGACCGTGACGTGGGTGCCCCGCTCCGAGACCCGGGCGAGCCCGCCGGCGCGGTCCCACGGCCGCGCGGCGGGGACCTCGAAGGCCGCGCGGGCGGGCCGGGCGCGGAAGGCCCTCGCCGCGAGGAGGAACCGGGCGAGGTTCTGCCGCGAGAGGGCCGTTGCGACGTTGCGCTCCGGGTCGACCGGGTCCGCGAGGACCAGACCGATCTCCGCCGGGAGTCCCGGCGGGCTCCGACCGGGCGCTTCGAGGAGCACGGGGATCCTCCAGGAGCGCGCCGCCTCCAGCCAGCCGTCGAGCGAGCCGAAGCGGAGCACGAGGAGCTCGACGAGGTAGCCGGAGAAGCCGGCGGTGCGGGCCTCGGAGCCGTAGACGCCGAGGCAGCGCAGGAACTGCTTCGCGAGCCGGATCTGGTCGAGGAGCTCCGGGGTCTCCCGCTCGGAGAGGTACTCCTGGTGGAAGGGGGTCCGGTCGACGGCGCTCTGCGGCCGGGCCCCCCGGGCGACGGCGTATCCGGGGACCGCGTCGACCCGGAACCCCTCGAAGCTCCCGCGGAGGTACGGATGCTCCGCGTACCGGGTCTCGTGCTGCGGCAGGATCGCCCGCGCGAGCGAGAGGCCGTGGCGCTCCAGCTCCTCCCGCGGGAGCTCCGGCGGGAAGAGCAGGAAGAGGTCGATGTCGACCCGGTCGGCCAGGAAACCGCCCCGGGCCGCGCTGCCGGCGATGAGGCAGCGGACCATCGGGCTCGAGATCCCGCGGGCCGCGCTCTCCGCGCGTTCCGTGAGGCGGCGACGGACGTCGGCGAGGTGGAGGAGGAACTCCGGCTTCGGGGAGATCTCCCGGCGGACCGCGGCCTCGATCTCCGCGGTCTGCGCGGCGGTCGCCGCCTCCCGCTCCCGCACGCTCGGGGGACCGTCGCCGGGCTTTGAAGCCGGCGCTCCGAGGCCGCCGGCACGGTCGATACCCTCTCGTACTCCGCCGAGGTACTTCCCCACCGTCGATGCTCGCCGCGCCCACGCCGACGCTCTACACCCCGCTCGACGGGGGGAAGATCCGGTGCCTCGCCTGCGCGCGCTACTGCGCGATCCCGGAGGGCTCGCACGGCTTCTGCTTCGTGCGCAAGAACGTCGGTGGCCGCCTCGTGCTGCTCTCCTACGGGCGGGCCGCCGCGGTCCAGGTCGACCCGGTCGAGAAGAAGCCCCTCTCGCACTTCCATCCGGGCTCCCGCGTCCTCTCCATCGGCACCGTCGGCTGCAACTGGCGCTGCCTCTACTGCCAGAACGCCGAGATCTCGCAGGAGCGCGAGGTCGAGGGACGACGGTTCTCTCCGGAGGAGGCCGTGCGGTGGGCCGACCGGTTCGACTGCCAGGGCGTGACCTTCACGTACAACGAACCGACGATCTTCCTCGAGTACGCGCTCGACATCATGCGGGCGGCCCGGGCGAGCGGCCGGTTCGCCAACTTCGTCACGAACGGCTACATGACCCCGGAGGCGGTCGAGGCCCTCGCGCCCCACCTGGACGCCGTCTCGGTCGACTTCAAGGGGAGCGGCGAGCCCGGCTTCCTGCGGAAGTACGTGAGCGCGAAGGGCCCGGAGCCGATCCTCGAGACGATGGCCTCGCTCCGGCAGCGCCGGGTCCACGTCGAGGTGACGGACCTGATCGTTCCGGAGGTCGGCGACGACCCCGAGGCGCTCCGGTCGCTCGCGGTCCGGGTCCGGGACGATCTCGGAGCCGAGACCCCGTTCCACCTGCTGCGCTGGCACCCCGATTACAAGATGATGGACCTGCCCGAGACCCCGATCCGCACCCTCGAGCGGCTGCACGGGATCGCCCGGGAGGTGGGCCTGCGGTACGTCTACCTCGGCAACGTCTGGGGGCACCGGCTCGAGCACACGTACTGCCCGGAGTGCGGCAGCGTCGTCGTGGAGCGGTACGGGTTCACGATCCGTCGCTGGCGGCTGGACGCGCAGCACCGGTGCCCGAAGTGCGGGCACCGCGTCCCGATCGTGGGGCAGTTCCCGCCGGACTACGTTCCGACCTTCGCGCAACCGGTCGGATAGGGCGGAGCCCGGGGCGCGGGACCGCCCCCGGTTCAGGAGGGCGTCGGTAGGCCGGTGTAGAGCTCCACCATCCGGCCGTCGGGGTCGCGCAGGAAGACGTTGCGCCGGCCCATCGAGCGGCGGCTCGTCGGAGGGGCCAGGAACTTCACTTCCGAGGCCATCAGCCGCTCGAACGTGGCGTCGACATCCGGCACGTCGATCGAGAGGACCGTCTGGTTCGTCGGCGGGCCTCGCACCACCGGCATCTCGGCCTGGTTCGCCTGGGACCAGAAGCGGCCGTCCAGGACGGCGAACCCGGCGCCCTCGTCCTGGCACTCGGCGTACGGTGACTCTCCCTGCAACGGGAGCCCGAGGGTGTCCCGATAGAAGGCGACGGTCACCGCGAAGTTCGACGCGATCAGGTTGGGTCCGAAGAACCGTGGACGGGCCTCGTCCCCGGCCATGGTCCCCCGAGGACGTCGGCCTACTTCTACTTCGGCCCGGCGGCCTCCGGCGGGACCCGGGACCTCCCGCGGCGGTCCGGGGGGCCCGGGCGGCCGCCGCTCGAGGGAAGGGGTCAAATCTCGGTTCCGCGGGCCGGGGGGGCGTGGGCGGAGCCGGGACCCGGGCGAGGGCTCTGACCGACCCCGCCGCTCCGGCGGGCGTGCCCGCGGGCCTGCTCGAGGGGATCACCGCGCGGGGCTCCGTCCGTTCCTATCGATATCGCGAGGTCGACGGCGAGACCGTCCTCAAGCTCCTCGAGGCTGCCACGCACGCCCCGACGGCGCTCGGCCGAGAGTCGTGGGCCTTCCTCGTCCTGCAGGACCGGGTCACGCTCCGGAAGATCTCCGAGAAGGCGAAGCAGCTCTGGCACGAGGAGAGCCCGCGACGGGAGCCGCACGAGCTCCTCGGGGTGCCCCCGCACAGCCCCTTCGCGCACGCGGCGTGGGACCCGACGTTCAGCATCTTCTACAACGCCGGCACGCTCATCGTGATCTGCACGCGGGCCGAAGGGGAGCTCGCCGACGCCGAGTGCTGGATGGCGATGCAGAACCTTCTCCTCGCCGCCCAGGCCCTCGGGCTCGGCACCTGCGTCATCGGGGCGGCGCTCCCGGCCCTCCGGAGCCCGGAGATCCGCCGGGAGCTCGGCCTACCCGTGGGGGTCCGCCCCGTCGCCTCCGTGGTCGTCGGGCACCCGCAGGGGGGCTGGGGTCCGAGCCCGCGACGAAACCCGGAGATCATCGCCTGGCGACGCTAGTGGGCGTTTCCAGAAGTTCCTAGCCTAGCACGGCTCATCACGGCATCCACCCCTCCTCTTCCGGGTCGTACTCCTCGAGTTTCTGGAATCCCTTCACTCCGACGACCGACA
>JASHVI010000139.1 GCA_030039525.1 Thermoplasmata archaeon | reverse complement strand
CGCTGGTTGTCGTTGAAGTAGGCGGGGACGGTGATGACGGCCTTCTCCACCTTCTCGCCGAGGAACGCCTCGGCGTCCCGCTTGATCTTCTGCAGGAGGAAGGCGCTGAGCTGCTGGGGGGTGTACTCCTTCCCGTGGAGCCGGTACTTGTAGTCGGTCCCCATCTTCCGCTTGAAGGCGGTGACGGTCCCCTCCGGGTTCGTGATCGCCTGCCGGCGGGCCGGCTCGCCGACGACGAGCGAGCCGTCCTTCGTGAAGGCGACGTAGGACGGGAAGGCCTTCCCGCCCCCGACGGTGGTGCCCTCGGCGCTCGGCACGAGGACCGGTCGGCCCCCCTCCAGCACGGAGGCGGCCGAGTTGCTCGTTCCCAGATCGATCCCGATGATCTTCGACATGCGAATCCCTTCCCGGAGACGCGCCGCCCCGAGGGCGGCGTCAGCATAGGGATGTAAGCACTACTATAATAATATATCTAATGCCCCAAGTGCCGCCGGGGCTGCCCGAGCGCGCCTATTCCGGGGGTCGGCGGCGGCGCAGCAGGAAAGCGCCCGCGACGGCCAGCGCCCCGATCAAGCCCACCACCGCGACCACGAGCCACGGGAACAGCGACTCGGCGGGCGTCGGGGGGCTCACGACGGTGGCCGCCGGTACCGGTACCACCCGCACGGGCGTCTCGGAGAGGGCCGTGCCCGCGACGGTGATCGTGCTCGAGGTGGACGAGGCCGTGTAATTGGCCGGAAGGAGCAGGGTGATCGAGAAGGTCCCGTTCGGCAGGAAGGCGGTGATCGCGTTCCCGGTGCTGTTCAACGTCTCGTTCACTCCGAGAGACGCATTCACGATCCGGACGCCCCAGGCGGTCCCGTTCGGGAGCCCGAGCTCGATGAAGACGACCGGGTAGAGGACGAGGTGGAAGACGAGCGCGACGGTCCGGTTCGCGCCCTGGACGGTGGCGACCCCCGAACCCGGCGACGCGTAGTAGCCGCTCGGCGGGAGCACGTCGTACGAGTAGGTGCCGTTGGCGACCGTGAAACCGATCGAGGCGGAGAGGGAGCCGTTGGAGCGCGTGCCGAGCAGCACTCCCCAGCCCGTCCCGTTCGGGAGCCCGGTCTCCTGGAACGTGAGGCGATAGCTGTCCGGGAAGAAGGTCAACGGCACGGTGGTCGGGCCCTCGACCGTCACGTTGCCCTCGCACGAGCAGTTGTGGCTCGAGATAGCCCGGGCCTGGTACGTATAGGTCCCGCCAACCAGCGTGAACGACATCGACGAGTTGTTCGTCGACTGTCGATAGCCGCCGACCGCGACGGACCAGCCGGATCCCTGCGGGAGGCCCGCTTCGACGAACATCAGCGGGTAGGTCGGCGGAACGTTGGAGGTGAAATTCACGAGGACCCTGGCGCCGGTACCCACGACCACGACCGTGCCCGCCGCGGGCGAGGCGTTGAACCCGGTCACGGGGCCGATCGCGTAGGCGTAGCTCCCGTTGGCCTCCGTGAATCGGAGGGAGGAGGCCGTGGAGCTCGCGCTGGAGCCTCCGAGGGAGACCGACCAGTTCGTGCCCGCCGGGAGGCCGGACTCATCGAACTGGACCGGATACAGCGTCGGAGGCACGGCGGTGAACTGGACGAAGAGGTGGACGGCCTTTCCGAATACGAGGACCTGCCCCGAACTCCGGTTGACCGCGTAGCCGGGCACCGCCGGGATGGAGTACGAGTACGATCCGTTGCCCCAGCTCCCGGCGGAGAGCTGCGACCCGGCCGAGTAGTACAGCGTCCCGGAGAAATCGACCGCCCAGAGCGTGCCGTTGGCCAGCCCGGTTTCTGAGACGTTGATCGGATAGGTCGGGCCGAGCACGAACTGGACGTTGACGTAGACGTTGGCGTTATCGATGAGAACCGTGCCGTTCGAGGGTTCGGCGGTGTAGCCTCCCTCCGACGGGATCGTGAACGTGTGCCGGCCGTCGTAGAACGCCCCGACGGTGGTCGTGTGCTCGCTCGTCCCGGCGCCTTGGCACGCCCAGTACGTCTCGCTCTGGTTGTACGTCACGTTCGCGCAGAACGGGTCGGATGACGGGAGCCCGGACGCGTTGAAAGTGACGAGATACCCGTTGCACGACTGCCCCAGCGGGTTCGACGCGTTCGTGAACTCGATGCAGGTCTGGACCGTCTGGCCCCCGGAAACCGAGACGTAGCCGGTGGACGGCGACGCTGAATAGCCCGATGGAACCGCCACGGAGTAAGAGTAGCTGCCCTGCGGGACGAGGCCCGTGATCCAATCGACGGGCTGGCCGAATCCGGGCGCACCGTTCCCCAATCGCCAGGTGCTCCCGGTGGAGTTGGTCAGGTTGACGCCCCACGTGGTGTTCGCCGCGAGTCCCGTCTCGGCGAACCAGAGGCTCCCGGTCGTGTTGCGAACGAACGGGATCGTAGTGCTCGTGGGACCGCCGTTGATCGTGTAGCTGCCATTCGGGGGGTTCGCGAGGTAGGTCGTGCCGCAATAACACGACGCGGTGAAGTTGTACGTCCCGTTGAGCATCGCGTAGGCCACGTCCGGACTGCTGCCGCCGAACCCGACACCTACCCAGAGCGGACCCGCGGTGATTCGGATGCTGATGCCGTCGCCCGAGGGGAGGCCGGTCCCGTTGAACCAGGCGAGGTACGACTTCTGGAACGAGACGTTCACCGTCTGCGAGGTCCCGGTGAGATTCACCCACACCGCGGGCGTGTAGGTTAGGTAGGCCTGCGAGATCGGGCCGACGATCCCGCATTCGAACGAGCCGTTCGTCGCGCTGAAGGAAATGGTCGAGGTGGTGGACGACGCCCACGAGCCGTTGTAGTTCGCCTGCCACTTCGTCCCGTTCGGCAGCCCGGTCTCGTGGAAGCTGAGCGTGTATGCAGGGGTGGCCGCCCGCACCGGAGTGCTCGGCCCCAATGACGCCGGAGCCAGCCGGCTGGAAATCCCGTCGATGGTACTCGGGTCGGTTGCCCGAACCGGGGCCGCGGCAATCGTAGGGGGCAGGGCGCTAACCGCGACCAGGACCGTGGCCAGCAGCGCGAGGCCTGCGATCTTCAACCGAGCGAGGCTGCGCCGCGTCTCCCTCCCCCCGATCCCGTACCGGCCGACAAGGACCCGGCGAGGAAAAGCCTGCCGGGCCAGGTCCGGTGGTTCGGGACCGTACGCGAGCCCGTCCGCGCCGACGGAACGGGCGAAATCTCATCGAGCCGCGCGTTGAAATACGAAAACCTCGCAGGAAACGCCTCGAGCGAGGCCCCTGTGAGCCAGTTTGCGTACGGAGCGCCGCCCCCGCCGCCTGCGACCCACGAGAAGCCGACCGCGGCCGCCGTCCTCGCGATCATCGGCGGGGTCTTCATCTTTCTCGGCGGTCTCCTCGAGCTCGCCATCGCCGCCGCGGCGACCGCAACCGTCTGCGCCTTCGGGGGCGCCTACTGCGGGGCCTCCGGCCTCTTCCTCGCGATCGCCGGCGCGGGCGTCCTGATCGGGATCCTGACCATCGTCTTCGGGGTCCTCCTGCTGGTGCGGCCCGGATTGCACCTGGTCCTCGGAGTCCTCGTCCTCGTCTTCGCGTTCATCTCCCTCGTCACCTCGCTGATCGGCGGCTTCGTCATCGGCTTCATCCTGGCGCTCATCGGGGGGATCCTCGCGATCGTCTGGAAGCCCTCGCCGCCCCCGTACGCCGCCCCCATGGGAGCGCCGATGGGCGGGACGATGGGCGCGCCGATCCCGCCCGCGTCGCCCCGCGTCTGCATGAAGTGCGGCCGGATGGTCCCGGCCGACACGAAGTTCTGCCCGCACTGCGGGAACGCGCTCGGCTGAGACGCCGTCCGATCGGCCCGGCGCCGGCTCCGCCGGCGATATACGCCCGGCCCCCTCGGAGGCGCCGGTGCCCATGGCCGGCGGATCGGGTCGTTGGTCCCGCGAGGCGCGGGCCCTCGCCCCGAGGATCCGTCGGTGGCGGGCCGCGTT
>JASHVI010000138.1 GCA_030039525.1 Thermoplasmata archaeon | reverse complement strand
GGGGGGCATGAAGCCGCCCATGTCCTTGATGCAGAGCTCGTCCGCGCCGAGCTCCTTGAGGCGCGCCCCGAGGGCGACGAAGCTCTCGAGCGTGTGGACCGGCGACTCGGTGTAGCAAATCGTCCCCTGCGCGGTGGCCCCGGCGTTGTTCACGGCCCGGATCGCCCGCTCCATGTTCCGGGCGTCGTTCAGCGCGTCGAAGATCCGGAAGATCTCGATCCCCTGGCGGGCCGACTCGGCGACGAAGGCGTCGACGACGTCGTCGGCGTAGTGCCGGTACCCGACGAGGTTCTGGCCCCGCAGGAGCATCTGCAGCGGCGTCCGGGGGGCCCGCTTCTTGATCTCCCGGAGCCGCTCCCAGGGGTCCTCGCGCAGGAACCTCAGGCAGACGTCGAACGTCGCCCCGCCCCAGACCTCGAGCGATCGGTACCCGACGGCGTCGAGCCGCTCGACGGCCGGGAGCATGTGGCGCGTGCGCATCCGCGTCGCGATCAGCGACTGGTGGCCGTCGCGCAGGACCGTCTCGGTGAGGCCCACCACGTTCGGCGCCTCGCTAGAGCGGGATGTTCCCGTGCTTCTTCGAGGGACGCTCCTCGCGCTTCGGCGCGAGGAGGTGGAGGGCCTTCTCGAGGGCCGGCCGCGTCTCCTTCGGGTCGATCACGTCGTCGATGTACCCCCGGGCGGCGGCCAGGTACGGGTTCAGGAACTCGGCCTGGTACTCGGCGACGAGCTTCGCGCGGACCTTCGCGCGCTCGGCCTCCGGTGCCTGGTCGATCTCCCGACGGAAGAGGATGTTCACCGCGCCGTCGGCCCCCATGACGGCGATCTCCGCCGTCGGCCAGGCGACGTTGTAGTCGCCCCCGATGTGCTTCGAGCACATGACGTCGTAGGCGCCCCCGTAGGCCTTGCGGAGGATCACCGTGAGCTTCGGCACGGTCGCCTCGGCGTAGGCGTAGAGCAGCTTCGCGCCGTGCCGGATGATGCCGCCGTGCTCCTGGACGGTCCCGGGGAGGAACCCGGGGACGTCGACGAAGGTGACGAGCGGGAGGTTGAAGGCGTCGCAGAACCGGACGAACCGGGCCCCCTTCGTCGAGGCGGCGATGTCGAGGCAGCCGGCGAGCACCGCGGGCTGGTTCGCGACGACCCCGACCGGGCGGCCCCCGAGCCGCGCGAAGCCCACGACGAGGTTCGGCGCCCAGGCCGGCTGCGACTCGAGCCAGCTCGACCCGTCGAGGACCCGCTCGATCACGGCGTGCACGTCGTAGGGAGAGTTCGGGTCCTCCGGGACGGTCTTCGCGAGCCCCTCGGCGGGGCCCCCCGAGGGCTCGACGGGGGCGATCCCCGGCGGGTCCTCGAGGTTGTTGAGCGGCCAGTACGACAGGAGGCGCCGGGCGAGCTGGATCGCCTCCGCGTCGCCGGCGGCGGTGAAGTGGGAGACCCCGCTCGTCGCGGCGTGGGCGTCGGCCCCCCCGAGCGCCTCGGCAGAGACCTCCTCGCCGGTCACGGCCCGCACGACGTCCGGGCCGGTGATGAACATCTGGGCGGAGCCGCGGGCCATCACGACGAAGTCGGTGAGCGCCGGGGAGTAGACCGCCCCGCCCGCGCAGGGGCCGAGGACGAGCGAGAGCTGCGGGACGACCCCGGAGAGCCCGACGTTCCGGTAGAAGACCTCCCCGTAGCCGCCGAGGCTCATCACCCCCTCCTGGATCCGGGCCCCGCCGGAGTCGTTGAGCCCGACGATCGGCACCCCGGCCTTCGCGGCCGTCTCCATGACCTTCACGATCTTCTGCGCGTGGGCCTCGCCGAGCGCCCCCCCGAAGACCGTCGCGTCCTGCGCGAAGGCGCAGACGGGACGGCCGTCGACGTCGCCCCACCCCGTGACGACGCCGTCGCCCGGGATCTCCCGGCGGTCGAGCCCGAAGGCCCGCACCCGGTGCGTCACGAGCGCGTCGATCTCCGTGAAGCTCCCGGGGTCGAAGAACGCCTCGAGGCGCTCGCGGGCCGTCCAGCGCCCGGAGGCCTTGTGCTTCGCGACCCGGTCGGCCCCGCCCCCTTCCCGGGCCTGGCGCTTCAGGACGGCCCAGCGGTCGAAGGCGGTGCTCATCCGGACCGACCGGCGGCGGTCGTAGGCCGGCGACCCTTAACGTCTCGGGGAGGGCGGACCCCGCGGGCCCGGCCTCACGCGACGCTCGCGCCCTCGGGCTCGAACTCGAGGGTGCCGCTCCGGTGCTCCTCGGGACCCTCGGTCCCCTCGACCACGAGCGCGCCGTCGTCGGCGAGATCGCGCAGGACCCCGACCGGGCGGCCGTCGATCCGGACGCGCCGCCCGACGCCCTCGAGCGCGGAGCGGCACTCCTCGGCGACCCTCCGGGCCCCGTCGGCGGTGTCGAGCCGGGCGAGCCCCTCGCCGACGTCGTGCAGGAGGGCCTCCTCGAGCTCGTCGAGGTCGATCTCCCCCTCGCTCCACTCGTGGAGGCAGGCGACGCTCTCCCGCAGCTCCTCCGGGAACGCGGAGCGGCGGGCGTTCGCGTTGACGCCGATCCCGAGGACCAGCACCGCGCGCGGGCCCCGCTCGACGCGGTCGACGATCACGCCGGCGACCTTGCCGCCGTGGTGCGGGCCCGGGAGCACCCAGAGGTCGTTCGGCCAGCGGATCTGGCTCCGGACGCCGTAGCGGACCATGACGAGGCTGCGGAGCGAGAGCGCCGCGCTGAGCGGGACGAGCGAGAGCCCCTGCGGAGGCTCCGGGACGATCCACGAGAGGTAGAGCCCTCCCGGTGGAGAGGCCCAGACGTGGCCGACGCGGCCCTCCCCTTTCTCCTGCTCCCGGGCGACGATCACCGTGCCGGTCGGGGCCCCTTCCGAGGCCCTCCGGCGGGCTTCCGACTGGGTCGAAGGCAGGCGGGCGAACCGCACCACTTCGGACGTGCCGGACATGCCGTAGAAAGGCCGCGGACGGTTATGACACCGGCCGAAGCTCCGTACCCACCGCGCCGGCCCGGGACTCGGTGGGGGGGCGCCGGCCGCGGCGGCAGAACTCCGGGGCGGGCCCGAGCGCGAGCTGCCGCTGCCAGACCGTCGCGTCCCCGTCCGGGTCCTCCCGCGCGAGCTCCTCGGCGAACGAGGCCCCCGGGACCCCGGCCGGCTTCGCCGACCACCGCTCGCAACGGTCCGAGCGGAGCGCGGGCCCCCCGGCGCGGAGCCTCAGGACCGTCGCCGTACCCCAGGCGGCGGAGCGGGCGACCTCGTCGTGCGGCCGAAGGTGCGGGGGCGCGACGGCCGCCTCGTTCAGGCGACCGAGCGCCGCCCAGTCCTCGACGAGGTACCAGTCCACGTAGACCGCCGAGGCCGCCTCGGCGGCCGGCTCCGTCCACGGGACCCGCGAGACCCGGTACGCCGCCGAGCCGAGGAAGCCGACCGGGCCCGCGTCGCGGAGCGACCCGTGGAACCGGGCGAGCTCGCGCTCGTACTCCACCGGGGCCACGGGGGGAGCGGGCCGGTGCCAGAACACGTACGCCAGCGTCGCGGCCGCGTCGACCATGCGGGGGGGGAGGACGGTCGGCTCTTACCGAGCGCGGCCGGCGACCCCGCTAGCCGGTGCGGACCCGCACCGAGACCAGGAGCGCCACGAAGCCCGAGGCGAGGAACCCGGCGCAGACCGTCGAGGCGGTGTAGATGTTGTCGTAGAGCCCGTAGAGGCCGATCCACGAGACGGCCGGCCCGATCGAGAGGAGCGCGAGCCCGATGGAGAGCCCGAGCATCGGCTTCGAGTGCTCGCGCTGCCAGGCCAGGAAGGCGTACGCCGCGACGACGGCCCCGAGCCCGGCGACGACGCCCCAGAGGACGATCATCATCGTCAGGTAGCCCCAGTGCGTCACGGAGACTGCGCCTCCTCGCGGACCTTACCCCACATCGACCCCATCCGGACCGAGGCGAGGTTCCGGTAGCGGGCCTGGAGGAGGAAGCGACCCCCGCGCAGCTCGACGCGGGCCTCGGCGAGGCAGCTCCGGAAGAAGTCGACGCGCTTGCCGTCGGGCGTGATCGCCGACCGCTCGATCCCCAGGAGCCCGAGGGCCTCGAGCTCGTGGATCTTCCGGTAGAGCGTCGTCAACGGGACCCCGGTGACGAGGTTGAGGTCCGGGGCGGTACGGGCCGCCGCGTCGGTGGCGGAGAGGATCCGCCGGACCACGGGGTCTCCGAGCGCATCGAGCAACGCCTCCTCCCGGGGCCGGGGGGCGACGGGCGGCACCGTCGCTCCCCCATTCCTCGGCCCCGCGTCCATGTCCGGTGGTGACCCCCGGTCCAACCCCGCCTCGGACGATTCCCAACGATGGAAACCAAGGCTGGAAATCGCCGTTTGGCATAACCCTCCCCGCCGGCTGGGAGGCCCGTGGTCGCCCCTCGGTGCCTCGGGCCCGCGGGCGACTAGGGATCATCGCATGCACGACCGGGACGTTCCCTTCTGGAGCTGCCGACACTGCGCTGCCCACTTCCGGACGAAGCAGTCCCTCACGGTCCATCTCCTGAAGGTCCACATCACCCTCGGACCCCGGGAGCGCGCGCTCTCGGTCGACCACGCCCGCCGCCACGGCCTCGGCGCGGCCTGACCGGGACCCCCCTAGCCCGCCGAGAGCGGACGACCGAAGGCCGGCGAGAGCGCCTCGTCGAACGCCCGCAGGTACTCGAC
>JASHVI010000012.1 GCA_030039525.1 Thermoplasmata archaeon | reverse complement strand
TTCGCGCACGAGTCCTTCGGCCACGGGACCGAGGCCGACCAGCTGCTGAGGGACCGATCGTACCTGAAGCCGCTCCTCGGGAGCGCCGTCGCGCCGGAGATGCTGACGATCGTCGACGACGGCTCGCGCCCCGGGGACTGGGGGTCGATCTTCTACGATGACGAGGGCTTCCCGGCCCACCGGACCGTCCTCGTCGACCGGGGCCGCTTCGTCGAGGTCCTCCACGACCGGGAGTCGGCCGCGGAGATGCACCGGTCCCCGACGGGGAACTGCCGTCGGGCCGACTTCCTCAGCCGGCCGTTCGTCCGGATGACGAACACGCTCGTCGAGCCGGGGGACTGGTCCGAGGAGGAGCTCCTGAAGGAGGCCAAGGAGGGGGTCGTGATGGAGCACTGCACGACCGGGATCGAGGACCCGCTCGGGGGGCAGATGCAGATCAAGGTCCGAAAGGGCCACCGGATCGTCCGGGGGGAGCGCGGCGAGATCGTCTCGTCGATGGCCCTCTCCGGACGGGTCCTCGACTTCCTCCGATCGGTGCGGGGGGTGGGGCGCGCCTCCCCGCTCGAGATCACGCCGGGGCTCTGCGGCAAAGGACACACCGACATCCTGCCGGCCGGTACGGGCGGCCCGTCGCTCCTCGCCGAGGCGATCGTGGGGCCGGCATGAGCGACGAGGGGCTCCTCAACGGGCCGGTCGCCTCTCGGCTGGCGGGGAAGCTCTCCCCGCCGTGGGACCTCTTCCTCCAGCGGGTCCGCCACTACGAGGTCCACCTGCAGGGGGACCGGATCGAGATGCGGCGGGGACCGGTCGAGGTCCAGGGCTTCGGGCTCCGGCTCTTCCGGCCGGCGGGGGGGCGGGTGGGCGTGGGGTTCGCCGCCGCCACCGACGACTCCGCGGAGAGCCTCGATCGGGCGATCCAGAACGCCGAGGCGACGGCCCCGCTCTCCCCCTCTCCGACGACCACCGTCTCGCTCCCGAAGAGCGGTGGACCCGCCCCGACGCTCCCGCTGGTCGACGCACGGCTCTGGGAGACCCCCGAGGACGCGCTGGAGGGGTACGCCCTCGAGCTGGTGGGCGCCGTCGATCCGCGGGGAGGCGTCGTCGCGAGCTTCGGTTCGGCCCGGGCCTCGCTCACGGAGTCCGCGATCCTCAATTCCGAGGGCTGCGCCCGCTCGTACCGCGAGACCCGGCTCGAGACCGAGTTCGCGGTGAAGTCCTCCGGCGGTCCGGAGGGGAGGCCCCCCGGGGAGTACTGGATCAACCGGGCCGAGCGCGGGATCCCATCGGAGGGCCTGGCCGCCGAGGTGGCGAGTTGGTGCGAGCGGGCGAGGGACGTGCGGCGCGCCCGACCGCCCCCGAACGGGGCCCAGAACGTGATCTTCCCGCCGACCGTGCTCGCCGACATCCTTCCGAACATCGTCGGCTTCCGCTTCGGCGGCGTCGCCGCCGTCCGCAAGATGGCCGCCCCGGCGGGCACCGAGGTGGCCGACCCTCGGGTGACGATCACCGACGACGGCCTGCTCCCGATGGCCAACGGCTCCTCGCCCTTCGACGACGAGGGAAGCCCGAGGGGCCGGACCCCGCTGATCGAGCGGGGCAAGGCCGCCCGGACCCTGGTCGATCGGATCCACGCGGGGGCGCTCAACCTCGACCCGACCGGCCACGCCAATCGGGAGCCGATGGAGCTCGCCAACTGGTTCCGGTTCGGTGCGGCGCCCGGTCCCCAGCCGACCACCCTGGTGCTCGCCCCCGGTGACGCGGGGAGCGACGAGGAGCTGATCGAGGCGGCCGGAGAGGGCCTGTGGCTCGACCAGTTGGGCTACGCCTTCCCGGACGGCGCCACGAGCGCCTTCGGGGGCGAGGTCCGGCTCGGCTACCGGATCCAGGGCGGCCGCAGAGGGGAGCCGGTGCGCGGTGGCACGGTGGGCGGCTTCGCGCTCGGGCCCGCGGAGACGACCCCGCTGCTCTCGGGGGTCCGCGGCGTCGGGTCGAGGGCGCAGCTGGTCAACCGGCTGAGCTCCCCGCCCCTGTGGGTCCACGATTTCCCGGTGGCGAGCGCGTAGCGCCGACCCGCGCCGGAGGCCCTCAGGGCCAGGCGGAGACGATCTTGCGGCACCGGGGGCACCGCTCGGCCTTCAGGTTCGCCGAGAACATCCCGCTGAACCCGGTCGGCACCACGACCTCCATGTCGCGGGGTCGAAGTCGCGTCGCGGCGCCGATCCGGCTCCAGAACAGGCCGGAGCCGTTGGAGGTGCTGAGGAAGCCCGTCTCCATCGGTCCGGAGCAGAACGGGCAACGGGTTCCGTCGGCCATCGGCGGGGAGCCGGTGAGCGGCTTGGGTTATGAACCTTATCGATTTTCAGAGCTTTGGGAAAGTATTCAGTGCCTTCGACGCCTGTCGATTCCGCCCTCAGCGCTTAGTCGGATTCACGGGTCATCTTTCACCTTCCGTCGACCTACTCACCTTCAAGCCTCCTTCCCGATGAATTCGTGCATGTGCCCTCCGTCGTCCGGGCGCTCCCGATCCCGCTCG
>JASHVI010000137.1 GCA_030039525.1 Thermoplasmata archaeon | reverse complement strand
ATCCTCGTGGTCGTCGCCGGCATCGGCGCGGCGTTCGAGGTCCACGCCTTCGGCCTGGGAGTGAAGCCCTCGGGCTCCTCCGGCGGCTGCCCGACCGGTGTGACGCTCGTCGGCGACGGCGCGAGCTTCGTCGAGGCGCTGATGAGCCAGTGGACCGCCTCCTATCATGCGGCGACCTCCAACGAGGTCTCCTTCATCCCCGGCGGCGCGGGGAACGGGATCACGGCCCTGCAGGGGCCGACGGCGGACTTCGCGGCGACCGACGACCCCCTCAACTCGAGCCAGATCGCGGGATTCGGGGGCAACGCGGTCCTGACGCTCCCGATCTCGGCGGGGGCCCTCGCCATCGTCTACAACCTGCCGGGGATCACCTCCCCGATCTCGCTGAACGGCTCCGTCCTCTCGCAGATCTACTTCGGGACCATCACCACCTGGAACAACCCGGCGATCGCGCAGCTCAATCCGGGCGTAGCTCTCCCGAGCGACTCGATCATCACGGTCCACCGGCAGGACGCCGCCGGGACCACCTTCGTCCTGACCGACTTCCTGTCGAAGGACAGCCCGGCCTGGGCCGCGGGCCCCGGAAAGGGCATCACGGTGGCGTGGCCCACCGCGCCCACGCAGCGGGCGATCACGGGCAACTCGGCCCTGGCGAGCTTCGTGCTGACGACCCCCTACACCATCGGCTACGTCGACCTCACGGACGTGCTCAACACGGTCGGGCTCAGCTACGCGAAGGTCCAGAACCCCTCGGGGAAGTTCATCCTCCCGAACCTGGAGGACGCGGCCTCGGCGATCGCGACGATCTCGGCGAACACCACGTTCCCCGCCCTCACCGACACGGCGGCCTGGGAGAACGTCTCCATGGTGAACTCCCCGGAGCCCGCCGACTACCCGCTCACGACCCTCGTCTACTTCTTCGTCTACCAGGAGCTCGACCACGGCTACTCGCCGAACCTCGTCAAGTCGCAGGTCATCGTGCAGTGGCTGAACTGGACCATCGGTCCGGGCCAGGCCTACGACTCGCCGCTCTACTACGTCCCGCTGCCGGCGGTCCTCGTGGCGCTCGACCACGCCGGGATCGACACGCTGACCTACGAGGGCAAGGCCCTCCCGGCGTGCTAGGGCCGAAACTCGAGCCCATAGCGGCCAAGACGACGGAGGATTCTCCGCCCGGCCCGGCCGACCGCCGTCGCGGAGTCGGCGCGGGGGCAGACGCCGCGCTGGTAGTTGCCGAAGGCTGGCCCGCCGTGAGGTAGGCCGCGAGACGGTGGCCGAGGGCCCCTCCGACGCCGTCCCTGAAGGCCCCGACCGCCCGCCGTTCGACAAGGACCTGTGCGATCAAAGGAGGTCGAGTGGAGCGTTTGGTTCAACCCAGCCTTCCATGGGGGGAACGCGAAGTTCTGCTGGGTAGGATGTCTCGGGACGCCGAGCTGGAGATCGGCCGCCGTACCTAATCGGTAGTTCTCCCAGCCGAAGCATTCGGAGCCGGCCGCTCCCGGGTCGTCTCGTGGAGGAGGGAGCCCCCGGGGCTCGGCCCCGGGGGTCCGGAAAGGGGTTGGCCACCAATTAGGTCCGAGTTCAGACCGAGTAGATGCTGACCTCGTTCGTTTCCGTCGCGATGTTCTGGTTGTTCGCCGGATCCAGGACGAACTGGATCAGGCGCTCCACCTCGCCGGTCGGCGTGCTGGTCGTGACCCACTGGAACGGGCGGACGCCCGTGTAGGGGTTGTCGTTCGTGGGGATCGTCGTGCCGGAGAAGAGGTCGACCCCGTAGGCGATGGTGCCCGTGGAGCCCAGGGAGGGAACGACTCCGCCGTACGACAGACCGTTGCCCGTCAGGGCCCCCTGGCCCACGCCCGCGAACGGGATGTAGATGACACCGGAGCCCGCCGTGCGGATCAGGCCGTCGGACGCGTACCCGATGTCGTTGGTGGCGCCCGCGACGGTGCTGATGACCGCCGGGTCGCCCCGCTCCTGGGTCGACTCGCTGATCTGGCAGTCCGACAGGAGGTTGTTCGAACCGCAGCCGGAGAAGCCCAGTCCCGAGGCGGTGGTCGCGAACGCCGAAGCGCTCGTCGCCCCAAGGATCCGCGCCTCGAAGGTCTGGGTGGTTCCGGCGGCGTCCGAGCGCTCCACTGGGACGATGGCCGCCGCTCCGGTGGTCCCCGTGAAGGGGCCCGCGCATACGGTGAAGCCGCACGGAGAAGCTCCCGCGTTGTCGCAGATGTCCACTCCCGTAGTACACGCGACTCCCGCGCCGATTGAGGTCGACAAGGCCTCCGTGGGGTTACCCGTCCCGCCGCAAGCCGCTGCGCCGATGACGCAGGCCGGGATCTGATCCCAGGCGAGCGCAGCGTGGGTGCTCCACGGAGCCACGTTGATCGGGGCCGTCGCGATCGACTGGAAGTCGATCGACGGGTTCAGGAGCGTCGGGGTCGTGCTCGAGGCCCCGTCGTAGATGGCCGTCACCGTGTCCCAGCTGATCGAGTTGAGCCCGTGCGGGTTCGAGGCGGCGACCGTGATGTCGACCGCATCGTAGGCGACGGTGCTGATGACCGTCGTCGAGGGGCAGTTGTCCGCGGCCTCGAGAGCCGACACGGTCTCGAGCGTCGACGCGGTTCCGATGTCCACCGTGCCACCGCAGACCGCGGCCATGCCGGCGGTAGTGCCGCCTTCGTTGTTGCTCACGATGATGTCCGAGTTGTTCGCCTCGAACTGGTCGATGGCGACCTGGTCAAACGGATAGGCCGAGGTGCTACCGCCGATCGTCACCGTGGACTGCGCGCTCGGGTTGCCGACGTTCTTCGTGACCCCGCCCTGCCACGCCACGAGCCAGAGGTACAGAGCCGCCGCCGCAGCGACCGCGATCAAGATCAAGATCAGCGTGGCCACCACGGGCGACACGGCCTTGCCCTTCCGGATCTGGAGGGCCCGGCGCCGCCGGGTCATTCGTTCGACACTGTTCGCTCTCATCGCTTCCTTTCTCTCTCCTTCGCCCCTTTCGCACCCCTCGTTTGGGGTCCTAGTTTCGGGCGGGAGGAGCCAGATGGTGGGCTATAGAAGAATGAACCGAACTGCGCTTTTACTAGGAGGATGACGGCAGTTCAGCGCATGTTTACCCACGCGGTCTACGATGAAACTGCGCGGGCTGTTTCCGTCGAGAACACGCCGATTTTGACCCGCTAGACCCCCGGATGGCAGAGATTTCCTGACTCGGCCGTGGGACGAAGGTCTCCTAGAGGCGTACCCGGGCCGGGGGGTGTCCGGCTGTTCGAGTCCCGCGACGTAACCTCAGCTCGATGCGACGGCGGCTCCGCCCCTGCGAGCGGGAACTCGCCGTACCCTCTCGCCTTCGAATATCATCGGTGGCGACGCCGGCGGCTCCAGCAGCGGGCGTCTTGAGGCCGACACTCCCGCGTGCATGGCGGAGGCCTGCGATCGGATCCAGGCCCGGAGCTCGAGATTGGGCCCGAGGAGCGCGTCCTGCGAAATGAAGCTCTCGAGACACGCCACGCTATCGAAGAAGCGGCCACGGAGCGTGTTCCGGCTGCGCGGACGGCAGGTGATCACGTGGATCGAGAGAGCTTCCGGTTCAATCTCGCCTCGGCAGCCCGAGCACCACACGGGCCAACCTTGCGAGGCGATCTCCCAACGGAACTGCTCCGCCAGGCCGGATCGGGTCTCCTTCTCCGCCACGGAATCGAGTGCCGCTACAGAGGGCGGTTTAGAAGGATGCATCGAACCGCACAGTTCCAACGGATGGGCGCGGCGTCCGGCGCCCATTCCAGCGCC
This sequence comes from Thermoplasmata archaeon, assembly GCA_030039525.1. GTDB lineage: Archaea > Thermoplasmatota > Thermoplasmata > Lutacidiplasmatales > UBA184 > Lutacidiplasma. The sequence continues at coordinate 2,478 of JASHVI010000137.1, read as the reverse complement.
GCGCCGTGGCTGAAACCGAAGGGGGGAATTCCGTACGACCGGCGCCATTCTTGACTTCCCGCGATCGGCCGGAGATCCGCCGGCTCACGCCCGTCGCCGGTCGGCCGAGTGCCCGCACACTCCGGGATTCGCGTGCCGTTCCGCCGAACGTAGGGCGCTTTCGAATCCCTCGTCGCACGAAGCCTAAAGGGCCCGGGGCCGGTGCCAGCGCTCGAAGGCCATGAGCCAGAGCGCGCGCCCCCCGATGGACCCCGCCGAGTCGACCCCGGAGGCCGCCGTCCGCGGAGTCCGCATCGTCACCCCGATCCCGGGACCCAAGGCGCGCGAGATCGTCGCCGCGGACCGACGCTACCTGATGACCAGCACCAAGGCGGCGCCGGTCGCCGCCGAGTCCGCGAGCGGCGTCTGGGTGCGCGACGTCGACGGGAACCGGCTCCTCGATTTCACGAGCGGCGTCGGAGTCGTCAACACCGGCCACTGCCACCCGGACGTCGTGCGGGCGATCCGGGAGCAGACGGGCCGCCTCATGCACTTCGCCGGGACCGACTTCTACTACGAGAACCAGACCCGGCTCGCGCGCGAGCTGACCGAGATCACTCCCGGGTCCTTCGAGAAGAAGGTCTTCTTCTCCAACAGCGGAACGGAGACCGTCGAGGCCGCGCTCAAGATCGCCCGCTTCCAACGCCAGCGCCCCATCACCATCGGGCTCCTGGGGGCTTTCCACGGACGGAGCACTGGGGCTCTCACCGTGACGTCCTCGAAGCCGGTGCAGCGGGCCCGGTACCAGGCGTACGCGGGAGGCGGACACCACATCCCGGCCCCGAACTGCTTCCGGTGCCCGTACAAGCTCGAGTACCCGAGCTGCGACCTCTACTGCGCGAAGGTGCTGAAGGAGCTCTACTTCGAGACCTCGATCCCGCCGGACGACGTCGCGGCGTTCATCGCCGAGCCGGTGCTCGGCGAGGGCGGGTACATCGTGCCGCCCAAGGGCTGGCACCAGGAGATCCTCAAGATCGTGAAGGAGCACGGGATCCTCTTCATCGACGACGAGGTCCAAGCCGGGATCGGCCGGACCGGGAAGTGGTTCGCGATCGAGCACCACGGAGTGGAGCCGGATATCCTCACCAGCGCCAAGGCGCTCGGCAGCGGGCTCCCCATCGGCGCGACCGTCTTCCGGAGCGAGCTCGACTATCCGAAGCAGGGCTCGCACTCGAACACCTTCGGCGGCAACGTCGTCGCAGTCGCGGGGGCGCTCGCGACGCTCGACGTCATCCGCCGCGAGGATCTCCTCAAGAACGCGACCGTCCAGGGCGCGCTCCTGAAGCGCCGGCTCGAAGAACTCCAGGTCAAGCACGAAGTGATCGGCGACGTCCGGGGCCTGGGCCTGATGGTCGCGACGGAATTCGTGACCAGCCGCTCCGACAAGACCCCGGCCGTGGCGCTGCGCGATCGCATCCTGGAGGAGGCCCACCGTCGGGGCCTCGTCCTGCTCCCCTGCGGCAAGTCCTCGATCCGCTACATCCCCCCGCTCGTCGTCAAGGCGGAGGAGATCGACGAGGGCGTCGAGATCCTCGACGCCGCGATCGGGGCGGCCCGCCGGGGCCAATGAAGGTCGGGGTCCTCACCCCCGCCGGCGTCGCACTCGAGGACCGGCCCGAGCCGCGCCCCGGGCCCGGGGAGGTGGTCGTCCGGCTCGCCGCCTGCGGGATCTGCGGGACCGACCTCGAGAAGCTTCGGGGCCACTACCAGTCCAAGGGGATCCTCGGCCACGAGCCGGTCGGAGTCGTCGGCGCGGTCGGTCCCGGAGTTTCCGACCTCGCCGAGGGGGACCGGGTCTTCGCTCACCACCACGTGCCGTGCTACGCCTGCGAGGTCTGTCAGCGGGGGGACTTCACCTTCTGCCCGACCTTCGGTCGGACCAACCTGGACCCCGGCGGCTTCGCGGAGTCGTTCCGGGTCCCCGAGGAGAACGTCCGACGCGGCGCGGTGCTGAAGCTGGACCCCGGGCTCTCCTGGGAGGAAGGGGCCCTGCTCGAGCCGGCCGCCTGCGCCCTGACCGCTCTCCGGAGGGTCGGCTTCCACGGCGTCGACTCGGTGGCCGTGATCGGGCTCGGCCCGGTCGGCCTCCTCTACGCCGCGATCGCGCGGTCGCTCGGAAGCCGCTGGATCGGGGGCGCCGACCTCTCTCAGCACCGACGCCTCGCCGCCTCCTCCTTCGGGGTGGAGGCGACCGTCGACCCACGGGAGGGGGAGGCGGCCGAGCGGGCGCTCCGTCAGGGATCCGGGACCGACGGGGTGGACTTGGCGGTCGCGGCCGTGGGCGCCCCCGGAGCGGTCGCGCTCGCCGCGCGCCTCGTCCGTCGCGGAGGCACGCTCAATCTCTTCGGCCTCCCGGAGCCTGGGAGCCGGCTCGAGGTCGACCTGCAGGCACTGTATCTGCAGGGCATCCGGGTGCTACCCACCTACGCGACGACGGAG